>JAZOQT010000060.1:0-7817 GCA_045656245.1 Faecousia sp. | reverse complement strand
TCACCGCAGCTGCAAAGAAGGTTGTTATTTCTCCTCCCGCAGGCAATGATCTTCCCACTGTTGTCTACAACGTAAACCACAACATTCTCACCAAGGACGACACTGTAATCTCTGCCGCTTCCTGCACCACCAACTGCCTTGCTCCCATGGCAAAGGCTCTCAATGATTTCGCTCCCATTCAGAGCGGTATCATGACCACCGTTCACGCTTACACCGGCGACCAGATGATCCTCGATGGTCCCCACAGAAAGGGCGACTTCCGCAGAGCTAGAGCTGGCGCGATCAACATCGTTCCCAACTCCACCGGCGCTGCAAAGGCTATCGGTCTTGTAATCCCCGAACTGAACGGCAAGCTCATCGGCGCTGCTCAGAGAATCCCCACCCCCACCGGTTCTACCACCATCCTGAACGCTGTTGTGGCTAAGGAAGTTACCGTTGCTGAAATCAACGCTGCTATGAAGGCTGCTCAGACCGAGTCCTACGGCTACACCGAGGACGAGATCGTCTCTTCCGACATCATCGGCATGACCTTCGGCTCCCTGTTCGACGCTACCCAGACCATGGTCAACAAGCTGCCCGACGGCAAGACCCAGGTTCAGGTTGTTTCCTGGTACGACAACGAGAACTCCTACACCAGCCAGATGGTCCGCACCATCAAGCACTTCGCAAAGCTGCTGTAATTGAAATTACAAAAGAAGCCCCCGGCCAGTTGGCCGGGGGCTTTTTGTATCATGTTACACCCTTGCGAAAGAGGGAGACATTCTTTGGTTTACATAACTTTTTCCTTGTTCATCTTGTCCGCTTTGCAGAACAGGACATAGCCCACCACAAACAGCACCACCAGGGAGCTGACGGCAATATTGGCGTTTTTCAGTGTCAAACCGAAAATCTCAATTTCCACACCGGCGGTAAGCTGGTTAATCACGCCCACCATTGCCATGCCCATAAAGGACGCGCCCTTGCCGCAAATGTCCATCAGGCCAAAGAACTCGCCACTTTGCTCCGCAGGAATGATTTTTCCCAGATAGGAGCGGCTCAGCGCCTGAATCGCCCCCTGGAACATTCCCACCAGCACCGCCAGCATCCAGAACTGCCACTGCGCCACCAAAAACACCGCAAACAGGGTGATGCCCGTGTAGCACAGAATGCAAATCTTCATCAGCTTGCCGGAGTCCACCTTTTGCGCCAGTCTGCCGAATAAAATGGCGAAGGGGAAGGCCACCACCTGGGTCAAAAGCAGCGCAAGAAGCAGGCCCGTAGTGTCCAGCCCCAGGGCTGTGCCATAGGCAGTTGCCATGTCGATGATGGTGTAAACGCCGTTGATAAAGAAGAAAAATGCCAGCAGGTAAACGAAGATATGCTTGTCCTGCCTTGCCTTGCGGAAGGTAGCCCCCAACTGACGGAAGGCGCTGGCAATCGGCTTTTCCTTTCGCTCCACGCAGGCCGTCTGGCGATACCGCCGGGCCAGGGGAAGGGTAAGCACCGCCCACCAAAGCGCCGTGATGACGCAGGAGAGCATCATCGCCTGCATGGCTCCCAGGCCGAAGCTTTCCCCAAACAGCACCAGCACCAGGCACAGCAAAAAGGGAATCACCGAGCCAATATAGCCGTAGGCGTAGCCCTTGGTGGAGAGGCTGTCCATTCTGCCGCTTTCCGGAGCAATTTCCGGAAGCATGGAATCATAGAACACCAGGCTGGCATTGTAGCCCACCTTGCTGATGACAAAAATGCCTAAAAACACAAGCCAGTGCTGGGCAAAGCCCAGAGCCACACAGCCGACGGTGCCCAGGGCAACGCACAGCAGGAAAATGGGCTTGCGGAAGCCTTTTTGGTCGGACAGCGCCCCGCACAGGGGACTGATAAGCGCCACCAGAATTGTGGCCAGGGAGCCTGCGTAGCTCCAATAGCTTAAGTACATCTCCTCCCGCACCTGGGCCGCTGTGGCCAGGGCGTTAAAATAAATGGGAAGCAGGGTGGAAACCAGCAGAACAAAGGCAGAATTTGCCACGTCGTACAAAATCCAGCTTCGTTCCAGCGCCGTGAGCTTGAATTTGGTTTTCATGTTTCTATCTCTCTTCTCTTATTTTTAGTCGAATTTCCCTTGAAATTCCTCTCCGAAGGGGGCGCTGTAGGTCATGTGCGCCTGCAGCTGCACCAGCATTTGGGGGAACTTGGCCTCCGCCTGGGCATACCGTTCCAGCAGACCGGGCAGGTACGGGCCGCACAGTGTCAGGGGCGCCTCTCCCATAAAAGTGTCCTCATATTTTTTGCTCAACAGACCCGCGCCCTTGGAAAGAACCTTGCGGCCCATTCCCTCCGGAGTGGCAAGGATCTTGTGGGTGTAGCTCATGCTTTTGACGCAGCCCTTGACATTTCCGGCGGTAGCCGGGGGATAAAAGCGGGCAACGGTGTCGCATTCACCCGGGGTCAGATGCAGATGCTGGCTCAAATCCTGGGTGTGGGCGGGGATTTTTCCGTCTGTCTCCAGCAGCCGCCGGTCAAACTCCGTTTCCAGCTGGGCGTGGGTTACCTCTCCTTTTTCCGCAGACTGGCGAACATAGGGATGACAGGCGGTGTCCAGACAGTAATGGCACAGCACGCCGTACAGGTACGCCGCGGCGGCCTCTGACGGCTCCAGGCGCAGTCCCCGGCAAACACGGGTGAAAAACTCCTCTCCGGTCTGGTCGTGGTACTTTTTTCCCAAATGGGCCGTGCCGATATTGGGCAAAAGGTTCCCGTAAAAGAAAATATCCGGCCCGTGGAGACCCACGTCAAACAGCTGCCGGAAGCGTTGAATGGTTCTGCGCACATCTGCCGGCATATTAGACAGCATCTGCACGCCAAACCGGTAGTGGGCATAGGTAGAAGGCATGGTCAGTTCCTCCCTTGCACATGATTATAATTTTATTTTACAGGAAACAAAAGCACAATGCTAGTGTTTTTTCAAACTTTTTTTATTTTGTTTTCCGCCGGCTGGACAAGCGCAAAAAAGCACAGCCCACGGCTGTTCCGTGGGCTGTAATTTATTTCATTCTCTTTTCCAAAGTGGAGGCGTTCAGCGCCGTCAGGTACACCCGGGATATTCCGTACTCCGCTGTCAGCACAAAGCTTTTGGGCAAATCGTCGCAGGGGGCAACCTGCCCCTGCTCCTCCGCCCGGCGGAGAAACTCCCGGCTTTTGGCAGAAACGGTGGTGTTATCCAGGTCGAAAATCCCGATTATGGAAGCATCCCGCAGGGAAAAATCCCCGCCGATGTTCAGATACATGACGTTTCCCCCTTGATTTCCTTCCAGCGACTTACAGCCAGCTCATCACAGCGGTTATTTTTGGGATTGTCGGCGTGGCCCTTAACCCAGTGGTAGCGCAGAGTGTGCATTTGGGCCAAATCCAGGAGACGCTCCCACAAATCCGGGTTGAGGGCAGGCTTTTTGTCCGCCTTTTTCCAGCCCTTTTCCCGCCAGCTCACCGCCCAGCCCTTTTCCAGGGCATCGATGACATACTTGCTGTCGGAATACAGCTCCACAATGCAGGGCTCTTTCAGCGCCTTCAGCCCTTCAATCACCGCCGTCAGCTCCATGCGGTTGTTGGTGGTGTTTTCTTCCCCGCCGGAAAGCTCCTTTTCCACCCCGTTGTACTCCAAAATGGCGCCCCATCCACCGGGGCCGGGGTTGCCGGAGCAAGCCCCGTCGGTGTATAGCGTTACGGTTTTCATAAGGCCTGTTCCTGCTCCTCCAGCTGTTCCACCCGCTCAACGGCAACCACCTGGTTGCCCTCTTCAATGCGCATGACGATAACGCCCTGCACATCCCGCTTGTAGACATTGATGGAGGAGGCGGGAATCCGAATGATTACGCCGCCGTTTTCAATCAGCATAACGTCGTCATTCTCCGCCACCACACGACAGCCGGCGATACAGCCGGTCTTGGGGGTGATATTGTAGTTTTTCAGACCCTTGCCGCCTCGGCTCTGGGGCATCTTTTCCCCGTTGGGGCCGGTGCGCAGGTATTCGGGAAGCTCGGTGCGCTTGCCGTAGCCGTTCTCCGTTACGGTAAGCAGGGTTTTGCCCTCCTCTGCCTTCTCTGCGCCGATAACGGTATCCTCTCCGGTCAGGGTAATGCCCCGGACGCCCATGGCATCTCTGCCCATAGGCCGCACGTCATTTTCATTGAAGCAGATGGCCATGCCCTCCCGGGTAGCCAGAATGATATTGTCATCGCCGTTGGTGCGGATAACGTTAATCAGCTGGTCGCCCTCGTCCAGAGTGATGGCGCGAATGCCGCCCTTTCTCCGGGTAGCCAGAGCAATGAAGGGAATCCGCTTCACCGTGCCGTTCCGGGTGGCCATGATTAAGAACTCGTCCTCGTGGAACTCTCTGGTAACCACCATGGCTGTAACGCTTTCCCCCTGCTCCAGGGGCAGAACATTGACAATGGCGGTGCCTCTGGCAGTTCTGCCCGCCTCGGGAATCTGGTAGCCCTTGCGGTGGTGTACACGGCCCAAATCCGTAAAGAACAGGATATGGTCGTGGGTAGAAGCCACGTACAGGCTCTTTACATAGTCCTCTTCCTTCAGATTCTGGGCGTTGACACCTCTGCCGCCTCTGCTCTGGGTGCGGTAGGTGTCCGCCGGCATACGCTTGATGTAGCCCGCCTTGGACAGGGTAAAGACGCAGGTTTCTTCCTCAATCAAATCCTCAATGTCGATTTCGTCCTCTACATCCTGGATTTCCGTCTTTCTCTCGTCGCCGAACTTGTCCCGGATTTCCAGCAATTCCTCCCGGAGAACACCCTGCAGCTTGGCGGGGTTTTCCAGAAGCTCGGTGTAGTAGGCGATTTTCTCCTGCAGCTCATCGAACTCTGCCTGCAGCTTCTCTCTGTCCAGTCCCTGCAGGGCCTTCAGCCGCATATCCAGAATGGCCTGGGCCTGCACATCGTCCAAACCGAACCGCTGGCACAGCCGCTCCTTGGCGTCGTCATAAGCGGAGCGAATGATGCGGATAACCTCGTCGATGTTGTCCTGGGCAACCAGCAAGCCCTCCAACAGGTGAGCCCGCTCCATAGCCTTCTTCCGGTCGTATTGGGTACGGCGTGTCAGAACCTCCGTCTGGAAGGCCAGATATTCGTCGATAATCTGCCGCAGGGACAGGATTTTCGGCTGCTTCTGGTCGTCCACCAGGGCCAGCATGATAATGCCGAAGCTGCTTTGCAGCGCAGTCTGCTTGAACAGGGTGTTCAGCACCACCTGGGGATTGGCGTCCCGCTTCAGCTCAATGACGATGCGCATACCGTTCCGGTCGGTCTCGTCGCGAAGGTCCGAAATACCCTCCAGCCGCTTTTCCTTGATCTGATCAGCCATATTCTTGATCAGCATCTTTTTGTTTACCTGATAGGGCAGCTCCGTAACAATAATGCGAACGCGGTCGCCGCCAAACTCCTCAAACTCGGTTCTGGCCCGAACCACCACCTTGCCGCGGCCGGTGGCATAGGCGGCGCGGATTCCGCTGCGGCCCATGATGATGCCGCCGGTGGGGAAATCCGGACCGGAGATATGCTCCATCAAATCCACCATAGTACATTCCGGGTCGTCCAGCACCGCCACGCAGGCGTTGATGACCTCGGTCAGATTGTGGGGAGGAATGTTGGTGGCCATGCCCACAGCGATGCCGTTGGAACCGTTAACCAAAAGGTTGGGGAAACGGCTGGGCAGCACCCGGGGCTCACGCTTACTTTCGTCAAAGTTGGGGTCCCAGTTGACGGTATCCTTTTCAATGTCCCGCAGCATTTCGTTGGACAGCTTGGAAAGCCGGGCCTCGGTATACCGGTAAGCCGCGGCGGGGTTGCCGTCCACGTCGCCGAAGTTACCCTGTCCGTCCACCAGCATGTAGCGCATGGAGAAATCCTGGGCCAGGCGGACCATGGCATCGTAAACGGAGGTATCATCGTGGGGGTGATAGCTGCCGAGCACAGCGCCGACGGTGGTGGCGGACTTTTTATGCTTCTTGTCAGAGGTCAGGCCGTCCTCATACATGGTGTAAAGAATACGGCGATGGACGGGCTTCAGACCGTCCCGCACGTCGGGCAGGGCGCGGCCCACAATGACGCTCATGGCGTACTCAATGTAGGATTTTTCCATTTCCTCCACCAGGTTGGATGTGGTAATCACCTGATTGGGATAGGTAATATCCTCGGGCTTATAGTTACGATTGTGTTTTGCCAAGTTGCGCCACCTCCTTAAATATCAATATTAATGGCGTATTTTGCGTTACGCTCAATCCATTCCTTCCGGGGCTCCACCTGCTCGCCCATAAGAACGGAGAAAATCTCGTCGGCTTTGCGGGCGTCCTCCAGGGTGATCCGGCGAAGCGTCCGCTGCTCCGGATCCATGGTGGTATTCCAAAGCTCGTCCTTGTTCATCTCACCAAGACCCTTGTAGCGCTGAATCTCAATCCTGGCATTGCTGTCGCCCCGCATTTCGGCGGAAATCTGATCTCTCTGCTCATCGGAGTAAGCCACTCTGGTCTGCTTGCCCCGGGTCAGCTTGTAAAGGGGCGGCACGGCGGAATAAACGTAGCCGTTTTCAATCAGCGGCCGCATATACCGGAAGAAGAAGGTCAAAAGCAGGGTGCGGATATGGGCGCCGTCCACGTCCGCATCGGACATGATGATGATTTTGTGATAGCGCAGCTTTTCAATGTCGAAATCCTCACCGATACCGCCGCCCAGAGCCAGAATCAGAGGGGTCAGCTTATCGTTGCCGTAGACCTTGTCCATTCTGGCCTTTTCCACGTTGAGCATTTTGCCCCACATGGCCAAAATCGCCTGGAAACGGGAATCTCTGCCCTGAATGGCAGAGCCTGCCGCAGAGTCGCCCTCCACGATGTAGATTTCGCAGAGGCTGGGGTCCCGTTCGTTGCAGTCCTGGAGCTTGTCCGGCATACCGCCGGATTCCAGGCCGGTCTTGCGCCGGGCATTATCTCTGGCTTTCCGGGCCGCTTCTCTGGCCCGATTGGCCATCATAGCCTTCTCCAGAATGATTTTGGCAGTGGCAGGATGCTCCTCAAAATAGGTGGCCAGCTGCTCATTTACAATCTGCTGCACCAGGGTGCTGATGTAGGCGTTGCCCAGCTTTGCCTTGGTCTGGCCCTCAAACTGGGCATCGGTGAGCTTGACAGAGATGATGGCAGTGATGCCTTCCCGGCAATCCTCGCCGCTTACCTTGTCCTCCCCCTTGATGATGCCGTTTTTCGTGCCGTAATTGTTCAGTACACGGGTCAGCGCCGTCTTGAAGCCGGTTTCATGCATACCGCCTTCAGGTGTGTTGACCTCATTGGCAAAGGAGAGGATAAATTCGCTGTAGCCGTCGTTGTACTGAATGGCAATCTCGGCAGAGGCATCTCCCTTCATGCCGGACATATAAATCACATCGCTGTGCAGCGGGGTCTTGTTCCGGTTGCACCAGGTGGCAAATTCCCGGATACCGCCTTCGTAGCACATATTGTCGGAAACAGGCGCTTCCCCACGGTCATCGGTAATGGAAATCCGCAGGCCGGCGGTCAAAAACGCCTTCTCCCGCATGCGGGTGTGGAGAATTTCGTAGTCATAAACGATATCGTCAAACATCTCCGGGTCGGGCTGGAAGGTAACCTCTGTACCGGTTTTGTCTGTCTTGCCCACGATTTTCATTTCCTGGGTGATGTGTCCCCGGGCAAATTTCATCTCATAGATGTTTCCGTTCTTGAAAACACGGACCTTCAGCCATTCCGAAAGGGCATTTACTACGGAAGCACCCACGCCGTGCAGACCGCCGGAGACCTTATA
>JAZOQT010000059.1:0-12390 GCA_045656245.1 Faecousia sp. | reverse complement strand
AACGGCAACCAGCAGGGTGGTGGAGCCGGTGCACACGGGCACGCGCTGGGCGGAGCCGATCAGCTTCTTGTTCAGCTCGGGGATAACCAGGCCGATGGCCTTGGCAGCGCCGGTGCTGTTGGGCCCGATGTTCTGGGCGCCGGCACGGGCACGACGCAGGTCGCCCTTGCGATGGGGGCCGTCCAGGATCATCTGGTCGCCGGTGTAAGCGTGCACGGTGGTCATGATGCCGCTCTGGATGGGATAGATATCATTCAGGGCCTTGGCCATGGGAGCCAGGCAGTTGGTGGTGCAGGAAGCGGCGGAGATGATGTGGTCGTCCTTGGTCAGAGTTTCGTGGTTGACGTTGTAAACGATGGTGGGCAGATCGTTGCCTGCGGGAGCAGAGATAACGACCTTCTTGGCGCCGGCGTCGATGTGAGCCTGAGCCTTGGCCTTGGAGGTGTAGAAGCCGGTGCACTCCAGCACGACGTCAACACCCAGCTCGCCCCAGGGCAGCTCAGCAGCGTTTGCCTTGGCGTAGATGGTGATCTTCTTGCCGTCGACAACGATGTTGTCCTCGCCAGCCTCGACAGTATGGGTACCGAAGGGAGCAGCGTAAGCGCCCTGGGTGGAGTCATACTTCAGCAGGTGAGCCAGCATAGCGGGAGAGGTCAGGTCGTTAATGGCGACAACCTCAAAGCCCTCAGCGCCGAACATCTGACGGAAAGCCAGACGGCCGATACGGCCAAAACCATTGATAGCAACTTTAACAGACATGGTAATTCCTCCATTTTTTAATTGCTGCGACGCAGCATATTCGACAGATTTCTATGGGTTTCGTAAAACCCCATATATTCTACATTATACAAGACATTTGCCGAATTGTAAAGTAGCGTAATTGTAAAAATACGGCTTTTTTCTAAAAATAAAATTGGCGTAGCCCACAAAAACCGGGTTATTCCTGAAAAAACGCCAGGATATCGTTTTGCTTCGCCTGCAAGGTACCCTGCCAGGCCTCCGGCTTGCCGCCGCCTTTCCCGTGAAGGGCATCGCACAGGGTTTTTCCCAGGGGTCTGACATCGTGGCCCGGGTGGAGCAGGCAGAAGACGTAGCCGTTTTTGTCGTTTCCCGAGAACACAGCGCACAGTCCGCCGGATTTTTCCTGAATTTTCTCCGCCAGGGTACGCAGTTCTCCGCCGGAAAGGGCAGAGGTGATGTGGACGACCTCCTTCTGGTTTACATAACTGTCTGCCACCCGGTCAAAAAGCTGGTTTTGCAGGGCGGTGGCCCGGAATTTTTCCGCAGCCAGGGCATCGCTTACCCGCATGGCGGCCTCCCCGATTTCCGGCAATTTGGCGGAGAAGGTCTGGGAAACCTGCTTTGCCTGGTCAAAAAGCCGGGAGATATATTCGTAGGCCCGCTGGCCGCACACCATTTCCATGCGTACGCCCTGGTGGAATTTCACCGAGGAGAGGATTTTGATAAGACCCACCTCTCCGGTGGTTGCGGTATGGACGCCGCAGCAGGCGCAGCAGTCTATGCCTGGAATCTCCACCAGCCGCACCGGATAGGCCAGGGCCTTTTTGCTGCGGTAAGGGATATTGGGGAGGGCAGCTTCCTCCGGATAGTAGCAATTTACGGGAAGATTTCCCCAAATAACGGCATTGGCTTGTGCTTCAATTTCCATCAGCTGCTGCCATGTGAGATTGCAGTCAAAATCCACCTCCATCACCTCGGCACCGATGTGGAAGCCCACATTCTGACAGCCAAAGGCTTGGTGGAGCAGACCCGAGAGAATATGCTCCCCGGTGTGCTGCTGCATGAAATCAAACCGCCGCAGGCGGTCAATACAGCCGGTAACCGTCTGCCCAACCGCCAGGGGCTGGTCGCACAGATGGAAGACCTCCTCCCCGGATTCCCGGACGGACAGCACCTGCACACCCCCCAGCGTACCCAAATCACAGCCCTGACCGCCGCCCTCCGGGTAAAAAGCGGTGGCATCCAAGGTGATGCGCCAGTGCGCTCCCTCCGGCGCGCAGCCGGTAACGGTGGCGGTGAAATCAGACAGGTGGCAGTCCTCATAATATAGCTTTCGTGTTGCCATAGAAGACCTCCTTGCTTATTTTAGGGTATCATACCACAAAAAACCACGCTTCGCAACGGAAATTCCGGCATGGTGTTGTACACAATTTATTTACAAAACAATCACAAAATCCCTATTGACAATCACGTAACCACGTGATAATATCATATCACCACATAAGAAGGAGGTATTCCCATGCAGTGGAACATACCCGGCACGGTGCTTCCCGCCACCGGAGAGGATACGCCCCGGCTGGAGGAATGGCTGCGGGCCATGTTTTTGGGCGGAGGCATTTCTCTGGGTCAGGTGGCAGCCATCACCGGTTTGGAGCCCTACACCGTACAAAACTGGGTGAAGCGGGGCTTTCTCACCCGACCCGAGCAAAAGCGCTACTCCCTGCGCCAGCTTTGCAGGATTCTGAACATCAATATGCTGAAGTCTGCCCTGAAAATGGAGGACATCTGCGGCCTTTTGCAGTATGTCAACGGTCATCTGGACGACGAAAGCGACGATGTGATTGACGATGCTGAACTGTATTTCCTGTTTTTGCGGCTGGCCTCCCAGCACCGGCAGATGGGGAACGCCTCCGGTAGGGACGAAGCCATTGCCCTGGCTCTGGCGGATTACCGGGAACCGGTCTCCGGCGCAAAGGAACGGGTGGCGCAGGCGTTAAAAATTATGTTAACCGCCTGGGCGGCATCTCTGCTGCGGCAGGGCGCGGAAAAAATGGTTACCGACTTAAAAGAAAACACAGTTAAAGGAGAAATGGAACATGAATGAAAACGGCACTTACAGCTTTTCCTTCGGGAAGGGCAATCAAACGCCCCCGGATTTCAAGAAAATCGGGAAAATCGCCATCATTGCGGCGGTGGCGCTGGTTCTGGTGGTGGGCGTACTGACCTGCTTCTACACCGTGGACGACAAGCAGCAGGCGGTGGTTACCACCTTTGGGCAGGTAACGGATATTACAGACCCGGGCCTGCACTTCAAGCTGCCCTTTGGGATTCAGCAGGTGCACAAGGTGGACGTGAACGTCTACCAGAAAATCGAGCTGGGCTACACCACGGATAACAAGGGTGAATACACCGTGAAGACCAACGAAAGCACCATGATTACCGGCGACTACAACATCGTCAATGTGGACTTCTATGTGGAGTACAAGATTTCCGACCCGGTGCAGTATCTGTATTCCTCCAACGGACCGGAGCTGATTTTGCGGAATCTGATTCAGAGCCAGGTGCGCAATGTGGTGGGCTCGTCCAGTGTGGACAGCGTGCTCACCGACGGCAAGGAGAATATCCAGATGCAGGTCAAGGAGCTGGTTACAGAGATTCTTGCCCAGTACGATATCGGCTTGAGTCTGGTGGACGTGCGGATTCAGGACGCCGAGCCCCCCACCAGCCAGGTAAACGAGGCATTTAAGGCGGTGGAAACCGCAAAGCAAACGGCGGAGGCCGTGGTGAACGAGGCAAAGGCATACCAAAATGCCCAGCTGCCCCAGGCCGAGGCAGAAGCGGATAAGCTGCTGCAAAACGCCCACTATCTGAAGCAAAAGCGCATCAACGAGGCGGTGGAGGCGGTGGCCATGTTTGAGGCCATGTATGCCGAATACGCCCAAAATCCGGAAATCACCCGCTCCCGTATGTATTACGAGGCCATTTCCCAAATTCTCCCCGGCGTAAAGGTGTATGTCAACACCGGCAGCGGAGAAACCGTGGATATGCTCCTGCCTCTTGACAAGCTTGTAGGAGGAAATTAAGCTATGAAAAAGACAATTCTTATCGGCGCCATTGTACTGCTGGCAGTGATTCTGCTGAGCAGCAGCCTGTACGTGGTAAAAGAAAATCAGTATGCCTGCACCTTCCGGTTCAGCGAAATCGTCAACACAGAGGAAGCTGCCGGTCTGCACTTCAAAATCCCCTTTATCGACAGCGTGAAGTATTTCCCCAAGACCACCATGTTCTATGACATTCCTCCTTCCGAGGTGCTGACCTCCGACAAGCAGAACATGACGGTGGACTGCTACATTCTGTGGAGCATTTCCGAGCCCCAGCAGTTCTACCGCTCCCTGGGTACAACTCTGGAGGCGGAGGAGCGGCTCAATGCCATCACCTACAACGCCCTGAAAACCGCCATGGGCACCCTGGCCCAGGCCGATATCATCAACATGAATGACGGCGCAGAGCGAAACGAGATTTACGACGGCATCGCCACCACCGTGAACAACCAGGCCGCCACCTACGGCATCTCGGTGGAGGACGTAAAAATCAAGCAATTTGACCTGCCGGACTCCAACCTCAACGCCGTGTACGCCCGTATGATTTCCGAGCGGAACCAGATGGCGGAAAAGTACACTGCCGAGGGTAATTACGAGGCTTCCGTTATCCGCAACGAGGTGGATAAGCAGGTGAACATCATCGTTTCCAACGCCAAGGCGGAGGCGGCCAAGCTGGAGGCAGAGGGCGAGGCCCAGTATATGCAGCAGTTGGCTGCCGCCTATGACAATGCCGACAAAAAGGACTTTTACGAATTTACCCTGGCGCTGGACGCCTTGAAGCAGAGCCTCACCGGCGAGGAAAAGACCGTGATTTTAAGCGCGGATTCTCCCCTGGCGCAGATGCTCCTGGGTCTGGGCTAAAAAACAGAGGGCTGTTGCCGTTTGGCAGCAGCCCCTTTTTCTTTATTTCTTCTTCCGCAGCAAAAACAGGCTTGTCATCAGCAGGCAGGCCCACAAAAACAGGCTCAAGTATCCCACCTCAATGCAGCAAAAGGGAATGCTCACCAGCGCCAGCAGCACATACATGAAAAGTCCCACGGCCTCGGCAGCGCCAACGGTGAGAATGTTCAGCACCATCAGCAGAACCGTCAGGCTCAAAGAACAGGCGGAAAGCCCCCGCAGAAGCTTCACGGTGTTCCACTCCCGGCGGCGATAGCTGCGATAAAGCAGCATGGCAGGGGGCGCAAAAAAGCCCAGCCCCAGTCCCATGCGCAGGGCGAAAAACAACCCGTCCCGGCTGGGGACAAAGCCCAGCACGCCGCAGAACACAGCGAAAATGCCCCAAGCGATGTATAAATTCCTGTTTTTCATGGCAAACAACTCCTTAATGCACCCCATTATACCCCAAAAAGGGGCAAAACACAAGGAAAAAATGACTGGACAGGTGGACATAATTCTGGTATAATCAAGGAAACATACATTGGAAGGGAGCGTTTTTCCATGAAATGTCCGTTCTGTGGAGATACCGAAAGCAAAGTGGTGGACTCCCGCCACAGCGAGGACGGCAACTCCATTCGCCGCCGCAGGGAGTGCATTGCCTGCCAGCGCCGGTTTACTACTTACGAGGTTGTAGAAAGTCTGCCCATCATTGTGGTGAAGCGAGACGGCACCCGGCAGAGCTTCGACCGGAATAAGATTCTCAACGCCATGGTTCGCGCTTTTGACAAGCGGAAGGTGGAAATGGCCCAGCTGGAGGCCATTGCTACGGAAATTGAGCAGACTTTGCAAAATACCCTGGAACGGGAGGTTACCACCGACAAAATCGGCGAAATGGTAATGGAGCGCATCAAGTCCATTGACGAGGTGGCCTATATCCGCTTTGCTTCCGTGTACCGCCGCTTCCAGGACGTGGGCGGATTCGTCCGGGAAATCAATCAGTATTTGGAGAAAAAGTAAGGAGTCGCTGAAAAATGGACGCGTTAGGCGCATTGTTTTCCGATTTTGACTTTGCCGCATTTCTGCCGGAGCTGTCCACTGTCATGGGGTGGATTGAGCTGACGCTGCGGCTGTGTGTGATGGCTGGCCCTCTGGCGCTGCTGGGCTTTGGCCTGATGTATCTGCTGGCGCCCCCCAAGGAGGCCAACTACCGCCTGGGCTACCGATTTTACCGCAGTATGGCCAGCCTGGACGCATGGCAGTTTACCCACCGGCTGGCAGGCTTCGTTTGGGCAGGACTGGGGCTGGCGCTGACCATCATCATGGCGCTGATTTGCAACGCCTTCCGCCGCATGGCGCCTATGACCATGGTGTGGACCGGCGTAGGCTGTTTGATAGCGGAGCTGGTGTTGACGGCAGCGGCCTGCATTTTCATCAACTTTCGGGTGATGAAAACCTTTGATAAAGACGGCTTCCGTCTGGAAGAATAAGAAAACCCTCCCGTTTGGGAGGGTTTTTTACAGGGGATTTTGCTTGATTTTGGCGTAACGCCGGGGATATTGCGGCGGCGTGGGGGCAATTTTCTTCAGGTAAATCACACTGTGGGTAGCCCCGTCTATGGAAAAATCCCGAATATCTGCCACCTGCAGTCCCAATTTCCGGACGGCATTTTTTGCTTCTGCCAGCTCCTCCCGGGCGGCCGCGCCCTTCAGCGCCAGTACTCCGCCGCCCACCTTGACATAGGGGGCAGTCAGCTCCAGCAGGATATTCAGCCGGGCCACCGCCCGACTGGTGGCAAAATCATACCGCTCCCGGCAGTCCGCCACGGCCTCTTCTGCCCGGGCGGTGATGCACCTGGCGTCCACGCCCAGTCCGGGAAGGGTTTCCTCCAGCCAGCGCATGCGCTTGCCCAGACTGTCCAGTAACGTTACCTTCGCCTGGGGGCAGGCGATGGCCACTGGTACGCCGGGAAAGCCTGCGCCGCAGCCCACGTCAATCAGGGTTTTTCCCTGCAAAGAAGCCATACACAGCACCGTCAGGGAGTCCAGCAAATGGAGCTTTGCCACGGCCTCGGGCTGGGTAATGGCGGTTAAATTCATCACTTCGTTCTGCTTGATTACCGCCTGGCCAAAGGCCACCAGGCGGTCTATGCAATCTTCTTCCAGGGAAAGTCCCAGCTGGGGAAGCCCCTGCAGCAGCGTTTGCTTCATGGCGTCCATCAGCTGCCCTCACCCTCTGCAGGCAGGGTGCCGATGACGGTATCGGGGGTCTGCAAATCAATCTGGTTCTTGTCCAGAGGGTCGAAGGTTTCTACCTCGTCCTTGTGGGCGGGCAGGTAAATCTCCTGCCGGTACCAGCTGACCAAAAGGTCAGAAACCTGTCCGTAGGAGGCGATGCCGTTTTCGTCGCCGCTGGCCTTGATATAGGTATCGTTGACAGAGTCGGCAAAGGCGCTGGCGCTGTCATTTTTGTTTTCTGCGAAGAAGTGGTTATACGCCTGAATGTCCCCCATCAGCTCCGGGCCGATGCCCTGGTAGATTTCCTGGGCGGCGGCGGCAGCGGAGGTGGTGTCCATGGCGGAAAGAGCGTTGAAGCAATAGCGGAAGGCCATGAAATAGCCGCTGTAGCGGAAAATGGGGTCGCTGTTGGCATCGCAGGCCAAAAATGCGCCCAAATTGGCGTCCCGCTCAATGGCGATACAGGTGCGATGGCACATTTCGTGGCACATGACAAAGGGAAGCGCCACAGCGGGCGTTTGGGGATTGACCGCGGCCTCGCCGGTAAAGGGCATATGCACGCCGGTGATGCCCATAGAGGTGTACATATTCGCCCAGCCCAGCTCCTTCACCGGAGCGGCAGAGCCGGCAAATACGGAATAGTTTTTCTCCTTCACCAGGGTGTCAAAGCCATTTGCGGCCATGTCTGCCAGCTCCTCAAAGGACGGATAGCTGACACTGCCGTCGGGATTGCGGGGAACCTGGGCGGAAAGCTGGTTGGCCAAGTCCCGGAAGTAGAGGGTGGCCTCCTGCACCTGGGAGGCGGAATAGGGCTCGGTGGCGGTTTGCAGGCGAATATCGTCGGCAAGAGGGCCTGCGTAGGAATTCAGCCCGTACATGCCGGTGTGCAGGGTAACCAGAAAGGTTACGCCGGCCAGAACCCACCCCAGCCACTGAACAAAATTCCACCGAAATACAATCATCAGCACCACGGTGGCCAGCGCCAGGGCAATCAGCAGAATTGCCAGCACCTGCCACAGGCAGAAGCCCCCTGCGCTGACCCAGTCGGCAAGGGAAGTTTGAATCAGTCGGGAAACGTAGGGATATACCATGTCCACCAATGCGCTGTGGGCTTTGGAAAAGCCGGTGAGCGCCGCGGTGAGGGCGGCCAGCAGGCCTGCCACAAGATAGCCACGCCAATATTTCAAAGGAACAACCTCCTTGTGCAATCAAATCTCTGTTTACAGTATAGCACAAACTGCAGCGTTTGTCTGCCCCCTTAATTATCTGCGCTTTGCCAGAGGCTCGGACTGCTCCTGAAGCAAAAGCAAATCGGAGATAATGCTGTTGGAAAGCAGGAAGCCCTCCGGTGTCAGCCGCCAGTAGCCGCCGTCCATTTTCAGGGCAAGGCCCCGCTGGCGGCACCGCTCCATGGAAGCGTCCAGCAAATCGAAGGGAAGCAGATACCGTTTTTCGTATTCTTCCTTGCTGATGCCGGCGGTGGTGCGCAGGCGCATCATCAGGTATTCCCCCGCCCGTTCCCGGGAGGGAATCTCCTGCATTTGGGCGATGACCTGACCGCCCTCCAAAACGCCGTTGATATAGCTGCGCAGGTCCCGCACCATGGTAAACCGCTTGCCGGCGAAATCGGAGCTGGCGTCCGGGCCGAAGCCCAGATACTCTCCGCAGGTCCAGTATTTCAGATTGTGCCGGGATTCAAAGCCCCGCCTGGAGAAGTTGGAAATCTCGTACTGCCGGTAGCCCTTGGTGCGGAGGATTTCCACAGCGCTGAGGTACATATCTGCCTGGGTATCCTCATCGGCCAGGTTCAAAAAGTCCCGGCTTTCGTACATGGGTGTGCCTTCTTCCAGCTTCAGTCCGTAACAGCTGATATGCTCCGGCTTCAGAAGAAGCACGTTTTGCAAGGTTTCCTCCCAGGCCTCCCGGGATTGCCCCGGCAGTCCGTACATCAGGTCCACGGACAGGTTCTTAAAGCCGGCCCGGCGAATGGCCCTTACCGCCTCCACGGCCTGGTCGTAGCTGTGAGGCCGGCCGATCCGCTCCAGAATCCGGTCGTCGTCGCACTGGATCCCCAGACTCACCCGGTTGAAGCCCTCGTTGCGCAGTCGCCGCAGGAGCTTGGGATTTACGGAGTCGGGATTTGCCTCGAAGGTGATTTCCGCATCGGACTGCAGGTCAAAATATTTGCGAACGGTGGATAAAATGGCGGACATTGCCTCAGCGCCGAAGAAGCTGGGGGTACCGCCTCCGAAATACACCGAATCCACCCGATAGCCCGGAGCAAGAGGGCCGCTTTCCCGCAGGTGGGCGCAGATGGCGTCCAGATACCCGTCCCACAACTTGGAGTCCTTGGTGGCCAGGGAGTAAAAATCACAGTAATGACATTTGCTGCGGCAAAAGGGAACGTGAATATAGATGCCTAGGGGTGTTTTGTCCTTGCGAGCCATGGGGTTCCTCCCTGTTATTGCACTTGGATATAGCTGTAGGCGGTAACGGTTTGGGTATCGTCTTTGATTAGGGTTTCTGTTGTGATGTTGCCTTGCTGGTCGGTCTGGGTGAGCTTTGTGTATTCCAAAACGCCCTGGACATCGAAGCTTTTCATGGTGGTGGTGTTTTCCTCATAGGAATAGGTACGGCTGCCGTCCAGCAGACCGTTTTGGTCCAGCAGCACGCCTTTGGTGCGGCGGCCGGCTTCGTCGTAGGTATATTCCCACACGTAGGTCAGCGCGCCGTCCTCGGTGCATTGCTCCCGGGTCAGCAGGCCGTTTTCATAGCGGTAATCGTAACGGCAATGGCTGGCAAGGCGCAAATCGTCCTCGGTGTAGACTATATTTTGCCCTTGTTCGTCGTAAGTATAGCTCTGAATGAGATAAACTTCCCCACCCAGCATGGTTTCAATTTTTGTGGTGTTGCCGGCATCGTCATAGGCGTAGCGCATAGAAACGGCAGATGCGTTCATGGTGCTTTCCACCCGCAGGGTGCGGCCCTGCTCGTCGGCGGTAACGGTATAGCTTTCCATCAGCCGCTGTCCTGAGTACAGGTTCAGCTGGGTCATGATGCCGGCATCATCGTAAATATGTTCTGTTCGCTCTGTTGTTCCGTCGGGATAGGTGGTAACGATTTCCGAAACCAGATACCGGGCAGGCTCCTCCGGAGGGGTGGCAGTCGCCTGGGCGCAGCCAACCAGCCAAAGGCAGCACAAGCAGGAAAGCAGGGCAATGGCCTTCTTCATGGAGAAACCTCCTTACCTTGGGCGCTTACAGCTCGCTGCCCACGGCCTCGTTGCTGAAATGTACGGAAAGGGTGCTGGGCTCGGCAACCAGGGCATCAAAGAAATGCTGGCGGTGCTTTTTGCTGTGGCGGCCGCTGAAGCTGGCCCGGAAGGTAACCCGGTGTCCCTTTTCTGTGGTGGTGGCGGAGAGATTCTGCACGGTTCCCTGCTGCTCCTGAACTTTGACATTGATAACATTCAGGGCGACGGAAATGTCTGTGGTTTCCAGAATGTATTCCTCATGGGAGCGGTCGTGCTTCATCAGCTTGCTCTGCAGCCACTCAAACAGCGTCAAGGTAATGAAAATGAATACCATGCCGAATACGGCCAGGGAGTAATACCCGAAGCCGGCGGCCAGACCCAGACAGGCAACGGCCCATAAGCTGGCGGCAGTGGTCAGTCCCTTAACGGAAAAGCCCTCCCGAATGATGGTGCCTGCGCCCAAGAAGCCCACGCCGGTAACCACCTGGGCGCTGAGCCGGGCAGGGTCGGGAAAGGCGCCCATAGTATTATACTGGGAGAACAGCAGCTCCCCGGTAATAGAAACCACGCAGGCGCCAAGCGCCACCAGAATGTGGGTGCGCATACCCGCCGGACGGTGGGTGTATTCCCGCTCTGTGCCGATAACCAGACCTACCAGCATGGCGCAGGCCAGCCGCAGGCAGATTTCCCAAATACCGGGCTGCATGGCGAGGATTTGATTCCAAAGCGCTTGCCAATTCATAACAAATACCACCTCATCAAAATATAGTTTACAAAATCAGTCTTCGTCCAGCTTCAGCACAGCCATAAAGGCCTCGCTGGGGACAGCCACTGTGCCGAAGGTGCGCATACGCTTTTTGCCTTCCTTCTGCTTTTCCAGCAGCTTCTTCTTACGGGTAATATCGCCGCCGTAGCACTTGGCCAAAACGTCCTTGCGCAGGGCTTTGATGGTTTCCCGGGCGATGACCTTGCCGCCGATGGCGGCCTGCACGGGAATTTCAAACTGGGCCCGGGGGATATTTTCCTTCAGCTTTTCGCAGATTTTTCGGGCCCGGGGGTAAGCATTGTCTGCAAACAGAATAAAGCTCAATGCATCCACGATGTCGCCGTTGAGCAGAATATCCAGCTTCACCAGCCGGCTGGGGCGGTAGCCAATCAGCTCGTAGTCCAGACTGCCGTAGCCCCGGGTACGGGACTTCAGGGCATCGAAGAAATCGTAGATAATCTCGTTTAAGGGCATATCGTAGTGCAGCTCCACCCGGTTGGCGTCCAGATATACCATGTCCTTAAACTCTCCCCGGCGGGAGGTGGCCAAATCCATAATATTGCCTACGTACTCCTGGGGGCTCATGAGGTTTACCTTAACAAAGGGCTCCTCCGCCAGCTGAATGTCCATGGGGTCGGGGAAATCCAGAGGATTGTCCACCATGACCACCTGGCCGGTGTTTTTGGTTACCCGGTAGACGACGTTGGGGGCGGTGGTAATCAGGTCCAGGTTATACTCCCGCTCCAGCCGTTCCTGGATAATCTCCATGTGCAGCAGCCCTAAAAAGCCGCAGCGGAAGCCGAAGCCCAGGGCAATGGAGCTTTCCGGCTCATAGGCAAAGGAGGCGTCGTTGAGCTTCAGCTTTTCCAGTGCGTCCCGCAAATCCTGGTATTTCGCCCCGTCGGCAGGGTACACGCCGGAATACACCATGGGCTGTACCGGCCGATATCCCGGCAGAGGCTGGGCCGCGCCGTTTTCCACGGTGGTGATGGTGTCGCCCACCTGGGTGTCGGACACGGTTTTGATGGAGGCGGTGATATAGCCTACCTCTCCTGCGCCCAGGGCGTCCTTGGGAACCAGGCCCTTGGGGCTCATGTAGCCCACCTCCACCACCTTATAGGCGGCGCCGGTGGCCATCATGCGAATGTCCATGCCCGGTTTGATGACGCCCTGCTTGATACGGGTGTAGACGATGACACCCCGGTAAGAATCGTACTGGCTGTCGAAAACCGGCCCCTGCAGAGGGGCCTCCCGACTGCCGCCGGGGGCGGGAATGTCCCGGACAATCATTTCCAGAACAGCCGGAATGTTGATGCCGTTTTTGGCGGAGATTTCCGGCGCGTCCTCCGCCGGGATACAGATAATATCCTCAATTTCCGCCTTTACTTCGGCAGGACGGGCAGAGGGCAGGTCGAT
>JAZOQT010000058.1:0-6075 GCA_045656245.1 Faecousia sp. | reverse complement strand
AACGGGTGCTTCTATTTGGGTATGGGCACAGGCCTGCAGGATTTGATTCGCCTGATACCGGACTGCGATGCAACGGAGATTTTTACTCCCGTTATTCAAAAAACACAGACGGGTTGGGAGATTTTCTATCAGATTCCTTATTCCTTTATTAGAAGACTGTTTCCGGACTTCTTGCCAAAAGCCGGAATGGTGATGACGGGGAATTTCTACTGCTGCTCGGATTTGACAGAGCCTGCGTATTATCTTTCCTGGAATCGTGTTCGTGAAGACCCCTTCACCTTCCACCGCAGGGAATGTTACGGGGAACTGGTGCTGGAGAACTGAACAATAAAAGACCGCTGATTGCTCAGCGGTCTTCTTTTTTACATATCCATTGCCGGGTTCATGGCGTAGACATTCTTCTGATTCAGCTTCTCCCGAAGCTGCTGCAGGGACTCGCCAAAGCGCTGGAAGTGCACAACCTCCCGTTCCCGCAGGAATTTAATCACATCGTTCACATCCGGGTCATCAGAAAGCCGAAGAATGTTGTCGTAGGTTACCCGTGCTTTCTGTTCTGCACCCAAATCCTCGCATAGGTCGGCGATGGGATCGCCCTTTACCTGCATGCTGGCGGCAGACCAGGGGAAGCCGGATGCGGAAGTGGGGTATACACCCAGGGTATGGTCTACAAAATAGGCCTCCAGAGGTGTGCCTTCGATGTCCTTTTCCTTCAGATTGCGGGTAAGCTGATGGATAATGGCGCCAATCATTTCCAGATGGCCCAATTCCTCTGTTCCAATGTCCGTCAGAAGGCCCTTCTGCTCGTCGAAGGGCATACTATACCGTTGGGAAAGGTACCGCAGGGATGCTCCCAGCTCTCCGTCAGGACCGCCGTATTGGCTGATGATAACCGATGCCAGCCTTGGGTTGGGACGGGCAATTTTCACAGGGTATTGAAGCTTCTTATTATAAATAAACATCCATTAACCCTCCTTATTTGCGGCGTATTCCCACGGCCATGGGTCATCCAGCCAGGTGTAGGTTTTATCGTCAACGGGCATTTTGTGGTTCATCGGACCGCATTTATCTTTGTAGGTCATGACCTTTTCGTGATAAAGCTTTTGGTAAGCCCGATAAAGTTCCAAAGCTTCCTTATCCTCGGGGTGCGTGTCCAAATACAGTGCCAATTCCTGAATGCCAAAGGCAAGGGTTTGCAGCTGCGTCTTTGGGGTTTTGGGGAGTTCCTTTTGGTTTACCATGCCCATAAATGGCAGGTCAAGACCAGGGTACATTGTGCCCCGTATGATGCCCCGCTCCGGTTCGTAAAGAGGGGGATTCTCCATCTGGAACGGCACATAGGGATTAGCCAGCGGCGCTTTTGCCGGAAGCCTACCGTATGCGCACTCATTGGTGTGGTTTTTGCTCTCCAAAATGATTCCTCCCATCATTTTTCGGTAGGAACGGTCGTTCCGGGTCATACTATGCAGAAAAATCGCTGTTGGTTCATCTATCTTCCAATGGGGCATAGAATACAGTGAGGTGTTGTCCATGAGAAAAATGCATTGGGTGGCGATGCTGCCTTTCTATTTGTTGGCGACCATTGTGGTTATAGCCCTTGTTCGGGGAGGAAGACAGGCGATTACCGCGATTCAGGAAAATCTGCCTCCGCCACAGGGAGGACATACCATTGTCATTGACGCAGGTCATGGGGGGATTGATGGGGGGACCACCTCCTGTACAGGTGTGCTGGAGAGCAAACTAAACTTGGAGTTTGCCATAAAGTTGCGGGATTTGTTTCACCTGCTGGGATACACCACGGAGATGATACGTACCACCGATACCTCCATTCATACAGAGGGCACTACCATAGCCGCGCAGAAGGTGTCGGATTTGAAAGAACGGGTGCGTATTGCCAACGCAACCCGGAACGCAGTGTATCTTTCCATTCATCAAAACGCATTTCCCAGCAGCCGCTACGGCGGTCCGCAGGTATTTTATGCAAAGACAGACGGCAGTAAGGATTTGGCGCAGAAGCTTCAATCAGCTCTGAATTCCACCCTTGCGCCAGACTCCAAGCGCCTTTCCAAACAAGCACAAGGGGTGTACATTATGGAGCACATTCAGTGTACCGGCGTGCTTGTGGAGTGCGGTTTTCTATCCAATCCCAAGGAAGAAGCAATGCTTCGCAGTGAGAAATATCAGAAACGTTTTTGCGCAGTGCTGGCAGCTGCAGTCAGTGGTTTTCTTCACTCTTGACCGGTGGGTTATGCCTTGGTATAATGAAGAAAAGACAGACAGGAGGAAGTGCCATGGCAAAGGCAAAAACCGTATTCTTTTGCACCAACTGCGGCAACGAAACCCCGAAATGGCTGGGGCGCTGTCCCGGGTGCGGCGCATATAATACCATGCAGGAGCATATTGAGAAGCCCGTTGCTCAGGGTGGGATCAAGGCCTCCCTTGCAGGACAGCGCCGTGTTCCGCAGCCCATTACCAAGGTGCAGTGGGATGAAGAAATCCGTTTTGATACCGGCATGGGGGAGTTGAACCGTGTGCTGGGCGGCGGCGCGGTGGCCGGCAGTCTCGTCCTGGTTGGCGGCGCTCCCGGCATTGGCAAATCCACTCTTTTGCTTCAGATTTGCAGCAGCCTTTGTAAACAGCGCCGGGTGCTGTATATCTCCGGGGAGGAAAGTGAGCGGCAGTTAAAACTCCGCGCCCAGCGATTGGGTGTTTCCTCGGAGGAATTGCTGATTCTGTCAGAAACCCGTCTTTCTGATTTGCTGGAGGCGGTGGAGGAAACAAAACCGGACATCTTAATTGTGGACTCCATACAAACCTTGTATAACGAGGAAAATGAGTCTGCCCCCGGCAGTGTATCTCAAGTGAAGGACTGCACAATGGCCATGATGCAGCTGAGCAAACAGCGCGGACTTACGGTGTTTGTTGTGGGGCATATCAATAAAGACGGCAATATTGCAGGACCAAAGGTGCTGGAGCACATGGTAGACTGCGTACTGTATTTTGAAGGAGATGCCAATTCCTCTTACCGCCTGCTTCGTGGGGCAAAGAATCGCTTTGGCTCTACCAATGAAATCGGCGTGTTTGAAATGGGGGATTCCGGCTTGACGGAAGTGCCAAATCCGTCTCAAATGCTGCTGGAGGGTCGTCCTCAAGGGGCTTCCGGCACCTGTGTTGCCTGCGTTATGGAGGGCACAAGACCAATTCTGGCCGAGGTGCAGGCGCTGGTTTCCAAGACCTCCTTTAACGTCCCCAGACGCACAGCAGACGGCTTCGATTTTAATCGCAGTGCGCTGCTTTTGGCTGTGGGAGAAAAGCGGTGTGGCATGAAGCTGAGCCTGTTCGACGCGTATATCAATGTGATTGGCGGATTACAGCTGGATGAGCCAGGAGCGGATTTGCCTGTTTTCTTGGCGGTGGCCTCGTCTTATATGGACAAGACCATTGCCCACGATATGGTGGCCATCGGTGAGGTGGGACTTACAGGAGAAATCCGCAGTGTATCCCATATGAACCAAAGACTTGCAGAAATTGCCAGATTGGGGTTCAAACAGTGTATTATTCCGAAAAACAGCGCTGAAAAGTTAGAAATACCACAGGATTTGTCTGTTTATCGCGTTAAGAATCTTCAAGAAGCCATTGCAGTTGCCATGTAACAGGGCAGGGAAGTGGTTTCTTCAAATAATAATCCCCGGTTCAGCAATGAACCGGGGGTTATTTTAATGAATGCTAACAGGGTCTTTGGGTTTGTTTTCCGTACGGGCGCTTGTCCTTGCTTCCGGATTGATTTCGCCGGCCTTCAGCAGTGCATGGCGGGTGAAAGCAGGGCCTACCAGTTCGTATACCAGCACACTGAACAAAACAACATTACGAACCAGGTTTCCGTTTTCCAGGGTGATGGCGGTCATAGCCATGCCCAGGGCGACTCCGGCCTGGGGCAGAAGGGTTAGTCCAAGATTATCTGTAATTTTAGGGGCGCACTTGGATATATGGCAGCTGAGATTGGCAAAAATGCATTTTCCTGCGCTTCTGGTGGCAATGTAGATAAGACCGATGATGAGCGTAGCAGGCTGGATCAGTACCTGCAAATTCAGTTCTGCGCCGGAGATGATGAAAAACAGAATGTTGATTGGGTTTGTCCAGGATTCCACACGTCCCATCAGTTCTTCAGAAGTATCGCAGATATTGCAAAATACGGTTCCGGTCATCATACATACCAGCAGCAGGGAAAAACTGATGTGAATGCCTCCTACGGAGAATTTTATCATGGAAAGTCCCACCGCCAGCAAGACAAAGGCAACAGAAATGGTCATGCGCTTGCTTCGGGAGTGGAAGAAATACTCCACCTTGTTCAGAAGCCAGCCGATTACTGCGCCCATGGCGAGGGAAAGTACAATTTCCAGCATGGGTTCTACCAGAACGCCCAACAGATTGACAGCGCCGCTTTGTAAGGCTGTGGCAATGCCAAAGGAGACCGAAAACAGCAGTAGGCCTACTGCGTCGTCAATGGCAACAACCAATAGCAGCAGCCGTGTCAGCGGGCCGTCAGCCTTGTACTGACGAATGACCATTAAGGTGGCAGCGGGTGCAGTGGCAGAGGCGATAGCGCCCAATGTGATGGCTGCAGGCAGACTCAATAGATTGGGAAACAGCAGGTGAACCACTATCAAAACAGAGTCTACCAAAACGGTAGTGCCTACTGCCTGGGCGATACCGATGATGATTGCCTTGCTTCCCATAGCTTTCAGCTGAACAAGGCGAAATTCGTTGCCCATGGAAAAGGCGATGAACCCCAAAGCCACCTGGGTTATGACCTTTAAGCCCTCCACGGATTCCATTGTGTTAAAACCCAGACCGTCAAGGCCCAGCGCGCCCAAGCAGTACGGCCCGAGGAAGAGTCCGGCTACCAGATAAGCAGTAACAGCGGGAAGATTCAGTTTCTTGGTAAGACGGGAAAGCATCAGCCCGCCCACCAGTGCAACAGCCAAACAAATCAATACAGACTGCATAAAGATACCTTCTTTTTTGGTTTTAATCTTACTGCCGTATCATACCACCATAGGTTGAAAGCTTCAAGAGCAATCCTTCACAAAAAAGAGAAGTAATTTGACTGTATTTTGGATAATATTCTGATGATTTAGGGTATTATTTGTTGTTTTTATCCTCTGTAAAGTCCAGCTTGGAAAGGGGATTTGCCTCGGCTGCAATTTTCAGCTCCGTATTTTCAATGTGGGTATAAATCTGTGTGGTATTTAAGTTTTCGTGTCCCAGAACCTCCTGTACGGTTTTAACATCTACGCCGCCGGATAGCATCATAGTCGCCGCAGTATGTCGTAGCTTATGGGCAGAGAATTGGGTGGCGTCCAGACCGGCAATCAGCAGATATTTTTTTACCAGTCGATGTACGGCGGAAACGCTGATGCGGTTGTTATCCCGGGAGCCGAACAGCGCCCGATTGTCCGAAAGCACCTGCTTGTTCCGCTCCGGAAGATAGGCGTCAATAGCTTTTCGGCAGGATGTACCGAAATAGACAAATCGCTCCTTGTTTCCTTTGCCAACAACACGTATTCTATCCTCGTATACATCGGTCATATTCAGCCCTACCAGCTCGCTGCGACGGATACCGCAGTTGAGGAACAGCATTAATATGGCATAGTCCCGGGCCTGACTTGGGCCGGAAACAGCTTTTAATAGTGCGGCAGACTGCTCTAAGGTCAGGTATTTTGGCAAACTTTTTCGTAATTTTGGGTATTCCAGGTCCGCCACGGGGTTTTCGGTCAGCTGCTTTGTGCGCACGGTTAAATATTTATAAAAAGACTTTAATGCCGAAAGCTTTCTGGCTCGTGCAGTAGGGGAGATGCCGAAGTCAGGGGCAGGGGAGTCGGGATTGGGGGTGCGTTCGTTTGCCAAATAGGACAAAAATTCAAAAATATCTGCTGTGGAGATATCCTGAATAAAGGGAATACCGATGTCCCGAATGTCAATTTCGTCCAGTCGAGTCTGAATGGGCATATCACTGCGCATCAGCTTTATGAAACGGAAAAACATTCTCAAATCCAGATAGTATTCTGATATGGTGAG
>JAZOQT010000057.1:0-7690 GCA_045656245.1 Faecousia sp. | reverse complement strand
TCCAGACAGAAGCCCCCTACAAATTCGTAGGCGCGCCAAAATTCACCCTTTCTGTCCCGGTGATAGAAAAGCCCCTTTTGGGTGGGGATAAACCGCAGCGCAGTCTGCCCTTCATCAATTCTCTGGCGCAGATACTCCGTTACGGCGCTGACATTGGACATCAGCCGAATGGGGTTGCGGAACACGTACTTGTTGATTTTCTGCAGCACATACTCCACGCCTTTATCGGTGGTAAGCTTCAATGTGGTATTGATATGTCCATGGCCGAATTCTTCACAGGAAATCACATTTCCGTCCAACTGAAATGCGTAGGCTGCTTGCTCGATTTGCATAAAATTCACCTCAAAATTTATCATTTTCTATTGGCCGCTGCCGGCGGCCCTGTTTCATCAATTTTATATTTTATCATATCTTCTGCGCAAAATCAATCTATATCTTTTTTCAAGACTGTGGGACACGCCAAGAAAAAACATTGTCAAAAAGCCTTGCTATTTGCTTTGGAATACGATACAATAAACAGGTATGATTGCGCAAAAAGAGAGGTTGCCATTATGGGGAAAATCGGCTTTGACAATGACAAATATTTGCGTCTGCAATCCCAGCATATCCGCCAGCGGCTGGATAGCTTCGGCGGCAAGCTGTATCTGGAATTCGGCGGCAAGCTGTACGACGACCATCATGCCGCCCGGGTTCTGCCGGGTTTCCAGCCGGACAGCAAGCTGAAAATGCTTCTGCAGCTGAAAGACCAGGTAGAAATGGTCATCGCCATCAACACCGCCGACATTGAAAAGAACAAAATCCGGGGAGATTTGGGCATCACCTACGATTCCGATGTGCTGCGCCTGATTAAGGTATTCCGGGATTTGGGACTGTATGTGTCCAGCGTGGTTCTGACCAGATACAACGAGCAGGCGACGGTTAAGGCCTTCCAGTCCCGTCTGGAGAGCATGGGCATTCGGGTGTACCACCACTATGCCATTGAAGGATACCCCTCCAACATCTCCCACATCGTCAGCGATGAGGGCTACGGCCGCAATGACTATATCGAAACCACCCGGGAACTGGTGGTGGTTACCGCTCCGGGCCCCGGAAGCGGCAAGCTGGCAACCTGTATGAGCCAGCTGTACCATGAGCATAAGCGGGGCATTACCTCCGGTTATGCCAAGTTTGAAACCTTCCCTGTTTGGAATTTGGCGCTGAATCACCCGGTGAACCTGGCCTACGAGGCCGCTACCGCGGATTTGTGCGATGTGAATCTGATTGACCCCTTCCATTTGGAGGCCTACGGCACCACTACCGTTAACTACAACCGGGACGTGGAAGCCTTCCCCGTGCTGGTTGCCATGTTTGAAAAAATCCTGGGCAAGTGCCCCTACAGCTCCCCCACAGACATGGGTGTAAACATGGTAGGCAACTGCATCACCGACGACGAGGCGGTAAAGGAAGCCTCCCGTCAGGAAATTGTCCGGCGGTACTATGCCGCCCTGTGCGACCAAAAGCAGGGTAAGCTTCCGGAGGATGTGGTTCGGAAATTGGAGCTTCTGATGAAGAAGGCCGCCGTGGATACCGGCTGCCGCAGAGTGGTTGCCCCTGCCATGGCCAAATCCGCCGAGACCGGTCTGCCTGCCGCCGCTCTGGAGCTGCCCGACGGGCGGATTGTTACGGGAAAGACCACCAATCTGCTGGGGGCTTCCTCTTCCCTGCTGCTCAACGCCCTGAAGGCTCTGGCAAATATCCCCGACGAGCTGTATTTGATTTCTCCCCAGGCCATTGATCCCATTCAGCACCTGAAGGTGGCCCATCTGGGCAATCGCAACCCCAGACTGCATACCGACGAAACCCTGATTGCCCTTTCCATCAGCGCCGCCACCGACACTACCGCAGAGCTGGCCATGGAGCAATTGAGCAAGCTGCGGGGCTGTGATGTCCACTCCACGGTGATGCTCTCTGCGGTTGATGAAAAGATTTTCAAGCGACTGGGTATCAATCTGACCTGCGAGCCCCGATATGCCCTGTAAAACACCAACGACACCCACAAACCTGTGGGTGTCTTCTTAAAAGGAGCCGTGCTTATGGAAGCTGTACCTATGCAAATCATTGCCAGAATCAGAAGCGATTTTCCCACCAAATTCGGAATCCCCCGCCAAAGCGGTCTGGTGCAGCAGCTTCGCGCCACGGTGATTTTCGAGCCGGAATACCGCAACAGCGACGCCCTGCGGGGCATTGAGGGCTACTCCCACCTTTGGCTGATTTGGCAGTTTTCCCAAGCGGTTCGGGAGGGCTGGAGTCCCACGGTGCGGCCGCCCCGTTTGGGCGGCAACACCCGCATGGGGGTATTTGCTACCCGCTCCCCCTTCCGCCCCAACGCCATTGGGCTTTCCAGCGTAACCCTGCTGGGCCTGGAGGAAACCCGGGAATACGGCACTGTGCTCCATGTGGGGGGCGCAGATTTAATGGACGGCACCCCCATTTTCGACATTAAGCCCTATATCCCCTATGGGGACTGCCACCCGGAGGCCACCGGCGGCTTTACCGACACCGCCGGCGAATTTCTGCTGGAGGTAGACTTTCCCCCGCACCTGCTGAGCTGCTTGCCCAAAGACAAGCAGGAAGCCGCTTTGGCCCTGCTGGCCCATGATATGCGCCCGTCTTATCAGACAGACGAAAACCGGGTATACGGTCTGCCCTTTGCAGGCTTTGACATTCGTTTCACAGTAAAAGACAACCGACTTACAGTGAAAGAGGTTGCGCCGTTATAACCCCTTGGGAAAATCCTCCAAATCCAAATCCCTGTAGGGGTACACCCGATGCCAGCCGGAAGCTGTCTTTTTGTGGCTGGCGCGGTGGTTGCTTAACAGTCGCACGATGTCATACACATCTATCCAGATTTCCGAGTTGCACTCTTTTTGGCTTTCCTCAAATATCAGCTCCATACCAAAGTGCAAATGCACCGTTTCAATGTTGTTGACGTTTTCCTTATCGGAATACCCCGTGCGTCCCATAAAGCCAATCAAATCTCCCGCCTGTACCATATCCCCTTGCGCCAGGCCCGGCGCAAAGGGGGTATCTTTTTGCAAATGGGCATAATAATAGTAACGCTTGCCGTCAAAGGAGCGGATTCCCACGCGCCAGCCGCCGTAGCGATTCCATCCCATGGCCTCCACCACGCCGCCTTCCACCGCTACAATGGGCGTGCCGAGACCGCCCATCAAATCATTGCCCAGGTGCTTTCTCTGAAAGCCGAAGCTTCGGCTGACACCGAAATCTGCGCAGTGGCTGTAGCCGTATCCGGCAGCCACCGGAGAAAAGGCCTTCAGTCCGTAGTTTGCCTGCCACTGCCCGTCCACCTCAATGGCGTAGCTTCCCAGCAGACCACCCAGAGCGGCGCCGTACGCCTCCCGGTAGTAAGCAAACTGCTTGCCCTCCAGCTCCCCGGGCCTTTTTTCTCCCTGCAAATCCTTCGCCGCCTTTTTCACCGCGGAAAGGCCGCACTTACCCCCGGTTCGGCAGGCCGCCAGGGCCAGAATGTCTATCCAGGAAATGTGTGTTTCCTTTTCAACCGTTGCAATATCCATATCCATAGCGTATTTCAGCGATGCATAATCCGCATCAAAATCCACCCATCGAATGGGGGCTGCCGATACCGGCACACACAGCGCCAATACCAAAAGCAAACAAAAAAACCGCCGCATATCCTCACCTCTACGGTAGGATGTGTTCCGGCGGTTTTATTCATGCCTGCCACTTATTGCAAATCCCGTTGGATTTCTTTTGCAATGCGGTATATATCCTCCATGGTATTCATGGATGAAATTTGATTTTTATAAAAAGCGGCGTTGCGGACCCCCCGCAAATACCATGCAAAATGCTTTCTGGCCTCCAGACAGGCAATATGCTCCCCGTGGTCCTGAGCGGAAAGCCGAAACTGCTCCACAGCAACGGCAATTCTGTCCTTCAAAATCGGTCTTTGGGGAATTTCCATGCCCTCCAGCGCCGCCTTGACCTCCTGAAACACCCAGGGGTCGCCAAAGGAAGCCCTGCCAATCATTACCCCGTCTGCCCCTGTGCGTTTTAAGCACTTGACGGCCTTTTCCCCATCAATAATATCGCCGTTGGCCAGTACGGGAACAGACACTGCCTTCTTGACCTTGGTAATCATATCCCAATCTGCCACCCCGGAATACAGCATGCTTCGGGTTCTGCCGTGTACCGTGAGCATTTTTGCGCCGCTGTCCTGCATGCGCTTGGCAAAATCCACCACGTTGATGCTGCCCTTGTCCCAGCCAAGGCGGCATTTCACCGTAACAGGAACTTTGACTGCCTTTGCCACTGCTTCTACAATTTCCCCAGCCAATTCCGGCGTGCGCATCAGTCCGCAGCCGTCTCCGGAATTGGCAATTTTGGGCAAGGGGCAGCCCATATTGATATCCAAAAAATCACAGCCGGAAATCTCCAGGGCCAGCACTGCCGCCTGGGCCATAATTTCCGGATTGTTTCCAAAAATCTGGGCGCCGCACAGGCTGCCGTCATTCTTGCGCAGCAGCTTGGCGCTTTTCTGATCCTGATACACCAGCGCCCGGGAAGAAACCATCTCCGTTACGGTGATGTTAGCCCCCAGCCCTGCGCAGACGGTACGAAACGCCCAGTCTGTTACGCCGGCCATTGGCCCCAGGGCAATGGGATTATTCACTTGAAGCTCCCCGATATGCATAGTATTCTCTCTTTCTTTCGGTTTTGCCAATTATATCACACAGAAAGCCCCTTCGCAAGTCAGCAAAGGCTGGTAATCAGCCACACAAGCCCTGTAATTGCCGCGCCGCCGCAGGCCCATACCGGACCGTACAGGTGCATCTTTCGCTTCTTTCTTGCGCTGACAGGCCCACGAATGGCCTTCTGGGCCTCCTTCAAAAGCGCCTCGTCGGTAATTTCCTGTGTATCCTCTTTCAAAATAAAAATCGCCTGGTCAAACAGCTTTGTATCCGGCGCGTGTACCACAATAACCTGCCGGGAAACACCCTTTACCATAGCCATACCCCCTTTGGGAAAAGAATACCCAAAAGGAAAAGATTTCATACTTCGTCCTTGGGCCGCTTGTACCGCCCATGGGGCTCCCATTCCGGCAGAGGCAGGCGCTGCATCGCCCCGAAAATCCGTTCCTTCAGGTCGGGATAGGTGGCGCTCAACCGAAAAACCAGCTGCTTGATTTCCTCCCGCTTGGTATTCTTGTCCACAGGGCACCGGTTTTCCACCACCGGCAGCTCCATTTTGGAAGCAAAATTATCCACCGTCTTTTCATGGATATAGAGCATGGGGCGAATTTGCACCACACCCATTCTGTCCAAATCCGTAACCGGCTGAAAACAGCTGATGCGTCCCTCAAAAAGCAACGACATCAAAAAGGTTTCCACAGCATCGTCATAGTGGTGCCCAAGGGCGACCTTGCGAATCCCCCGTTCCACAATGGCCTGGTTCAGCGCGCCCCGGCGCATTTTCGAGCACATGGAGCAGGGATTCTTCTCTTTTCGGTGATCAAAAATGATGGGGGCAATCTGGGTTTCCACCTTTGTATAGGACACCGCCAGCTTTTCGCAGAAAGCGGCAACCCCGGAATAGTCCATACCCAGCCCCATATCCACCGTAATGGCCTCCAGGTGAAAATCCATATATTCTCGCAAACCTGCCAGCAGCTGAAGCAGCACCAGCGAATCCTTTCCGCCGGAAACGCCCACGGCGATTCTGTCTCCCTGGGAAATCATCCCGTAATCCTCCACACATCGGCGCACCAGGCCCATCATTCGCTGCATAGTTGGATTTCCTCCTGTTTTCTAAAAAATTGTCCCACGAGAATACGGGAGCATTTAAGAGCATTTCGGCGTTTTTAAGAGTTTATTCGGTATTTGATAAAATTTCTCAAAAAAGCCGTTGACATTTGATTTTTTCTATGGTATAAGAATCAAGCGATTTGAAAACATTGTACCTTATGTGCACCTGTTTGTCAAAATATTTTACCTTAATGGAGGAACCCATAATGTCCACTACTCTTTTGAAGAAAGAGACCGTTGCGCGCAAGTGGTATGTTATCGACGCCGCCGGCAAGCCCCTGGGCCGTACCGCCGTTACCGTTGCTAACCTGCTGCGTGGCAAGCACAAGGTCGATTTCACCCCCAGCGTTGACTGCGGCGACTATGTCATCGTCATCAACACCGACAAGGCCATTCTCACCGGCAAAAAGCTGGAGCAGAAGACCTACTACCGCGTATCCGGCTGGATTGGCGGTCTGAAGGAAACCAAGGCCCGTATGATGATGGAAAACCGTTCCGATTACGCCATGGAGCTGGCTGTAAAGGGCATGCTGCCCAAGAACAGCATCGGTCGCAATTCCATGACCCGTCTGCACCTGTATAAGGGTGATGAGCATCCCCACGCCGCTCAGAAGCCCGAAGCATGGACCCTGTAATTGGAGGTAACTACACATGTACGAGAGCAAGAAGAAGTATTCCTACGGCACCGGCCGCCGCAAGTCCAGCGTGGCCCGTGTTCGCGTTTATGAAAACGGCACCGGCTCCATCACTGTCAACGGTCGGGATATCAACGACTACTTTGGTCTGGATACCCTGAAGCTGATTGTCAATCAGCCCCTGCTGGCTACCGACATGGTAGGCAAGGTTGACATTGTTGTAACCGTTGCAGGCGGCGGCGTTTCCGGTCAGGCCGGCGCTATCCGCCACGGCATCTCCCGCGCCCTGCTGCTGGTTAATCCCGAATTCCGTCCCACTCTGAAGGCTGCCGGTTTCCTGACCCGCGACCCCAGAATGAAGGAAAGAAAGAAGTACGGCTTGAAGGCTGCACGTCGCGCACCTCAGTTCTCCAAGAGATAATCTGTTATTTCAAAGAGTATTCAAAAACCCCGAAACCATCACGGTTTTCGGGGTTTTACTTTTACTTTGATTTTTGATTTGGTGCAAACTTGGTGCAAATTATTTTAAAAGGACTATGACACACAAAATGTCATAGTCCTTGTTGGTTTGATTATTTAATGATTGCCCACGTAATAATATGTATCCGTTGGATATGTGACCCCTGTATCTTTATAAGAGCCGCCTTTTTTTACAACCACAACATAAACTTCGGCACCCGAATAATATTGAGTTGCTTCGTGATAACTATCCAAAGATACTCGACCGTATTTTTCTAAAACCATAAAGTAATCTTTGTCACCGTCATCGTCAGTAGATTCCATTACTCTATCAACAACATCCGTATGTACTTCCCAATTTCCATTATTAATTTCTTTTGCCATAGAACTGTTTTGGTTAATAATAGCCAAAGACAAAACAATTAAAAGAATCAAACTGCCACCTGCACCAATTTTTTGTCTCGTGTTTTTAGATATGAAAAAAATACCTCCTAAAAAGATTGCACCAACAATCATAATGATAATCATTAATGTGTTATCGTTGTTCATATAAGCAGTATTTTGCAGTGCGTTTTCTATCATCGAATCGGTAAGTTGATTCAATATTTTTGCCTCCCCAAGAAATATTTTCTAATTTATATTAGTATACCATAATTTAATCAAATTTTCAACACCCCCAATCCTTATGAGTCATTATGATTCTTTTTCTTTATATAAGACTCTTATTAATCATGATTATATAAGCATTATGAGTCTTTGTCTTAAACATAGAGT
>JAZOQT010000056.1:0-8962 GCA_045656245.1 Faecousia sp. | reverse complement strand
CCCGGGGAGAAACCCTCCAGTCTGCCATGGAGCAGGCTGCCAGCGGTGATTACACGCAAATGCAGAAAACCTTGCAGCAGCTAATGCAATCCAAGGAGGCGCGGGAGCTTCTGAAAAAGATGCAGGAGGAATAGAAATGGCAGAAATGGAAGACAAACTGGGTGCCATTCTGGGCAATCCCCAGATGATGCAGCAGATTATGGCAATGGCCCAATCCATGGGCCAACAACCCCAGCGCGACGAGCCACCTGAGCAGGAGGGCGCACCTCTTCCACCCCAAAGCACCATGCCCGCCATGCCGGATGCAGCCATGTTCCAGAAAATCGCATCCATCGCAGGGCAGACCGGCGTGGACAGCAACCAACGGGCATTGCTCAGCGCCCTAGCTCCATATTTAAACGCGGAGCGAATTACAAGGCTGGAAAAAGCCATGCGCGGCGCAAAAATCGCGGGTATTGCCGGTACAGTTCTTCGAAACGGCGGGCTATCATTTTTAACAGGTAGGTGATGCCATGTATAATCGTTATGTTCCCCAGGAGGACGGCTCCTATGAAAAACGGCGGGTGGAGGAAAACCGTTCCCAGCAAAATCCGCGTCCAAGCCCAAACCCCGCATGGCAGGAACAACCTGCCCCCCCACCGCCGCCTCAGGAAGCACCCCCACCATCGCCCTTTTTTCCGGGGATTGATGCCGGAAGTTTCTTAAAGCGGCTATTGCCCAAAAATCTGGACACCGGTGATTTGCTGGTAATCGTTCTGCTTCTGCTGATGGCCGGTGAACGGCAGGAGGACAAAACCACCGCGCTTCTAACCCTGGCTATGTATTTATTCTTATAAAAACTGCCCGCCGTAATGGCGGGCAGTTTGCTTATTTGGCAACAAAGCCTATTTTCTTATAGACCTTCCGCAGGGTTTTCTCTGCCACATAGGAGGCCTTCTGCGCGCCGTCCCGGTATACGTTTTCCAGGTAGGCCTTATCCTTCAGCAGGCGCTGGGCTTCCTCTCGAATGGGGCGCAGATGCTCTACCACCGCATCTCCAACCATGGGCTTAAACTTGCCTTAACCCTGTCCTGCCAGCTCTGCCTCAATGGTCTTGTAATCCTTGCCTGTAACAGCAGAATAAATGCTCATTAGATTGGCAACACCGGGCTTCTCCTGGGGGGCGTAGCGAACACAGTTTTCCGTGTCGGAATCGGTAATGGCCCGCTTGAATTTCCGCTGAATGTCCTCTGGGCTTTCCATCAGGAACACACACCCCTCGGGAATGGATTTGCTCATCTTGGTTTCCGGCGCATTGAGGCTCATCACTCTCGCGCCGGTTTCCGGAATATAGGGCTCCGGAATTTTGAACACATCTCCATAAACACTGTTGAACCGCTTGGCCACATCTCTGGTCAGCTCGCAGTGCTGCTTCTGATCATCGCCCACAGGTACCAGATCCGGCTGGTAAAGCAAAATATCCGCAGCCATCAGCGCAGGGTATGTAAACAGACCGCCGTTGATATTTTCTGCATGCTTTGCGGATTTGTCCTTAAACTGGGTCATTCGGCTCAGTTCACCGAACATGGTGTAGCAGTTAAGCACCCAGCCCAACTCCGCATGCTGATGAACATGACTCTGGATAAACAGTGTATTCTTCTCCGGGTCAAGTCCGCAGGCAATATACTGAGCGAGCTGCTCCAGGGTTCTGCGGCGCAGATCTGCGGGCGTCTGCCGCACGGTGATGGTGTGCATATCCGCCATAAAGTAGAAGCAATCATAGGCCTCTGCACGGGATTTCCAGTTCTTAATTGCGCCAAGGTAATTGCCCAAATGCAAATCGCCGCTGGGCTGAATACCGGAAAGCATTCTTTTTTTAGCTGCAGTTTCTTCCATAGAAAACACCTCATTCATTTCAATGTTGGTATCTTACCATAAACAACGGAAAAACGCAATCTAAAATTGACTTTATCTCCCATTGATGATATATTTATTGAAGAAGATTCTAGAATAGAGGTAAAACCTATGGACTTTCAGGCTTTAGCCCAGCTTTTATTTCCCAATGTAACCAAAACCACTGACGAGGTACAGGCCATGTACCCCCACAGAAATCTGCCCGAGGGGGCTGTGGTTACCCGTATGGCGCCCTCCCCCACCGGTTTTGTCCACCTGGGCAATCTTGTGCAGGGCATGATCTCCGAGCGCATGGCCCACCAAAGCGGCGGTGTCTTGTTCCTTCGCGTGGAGGACACCGATGCCAAGCGGGAGGTTCCCGGGGCTGTTCAGGTGCTGATTAACACCTTGAAGCATTACGGCATCTATTTTGACGAGGGCGCTACCATTGACGGCGACAGCGGTCTGTATGGCCCATACCGTCAACGTCAACGGGCAGACATTTACCATGTCTTTGCCAAGAAGCTGGTTGCCGAGGGCAAGGCCTATCCCTGCTTCTGCACCGAGGAGGAGCTGTCTTCCATTCGGGAAAAGCAGGAAGCGAGCAAGGAAACCACCGGCTATTATGGCCAGTACGCCATCTGGCGTGATCGCCCCCTGGAGGACATTCAGGCCCAGCTTGCTGCCGGGAATCCCTGGGTGCTCCGTTTCCGCAGTGAAGGCAGTATTGAAAACCAGTTTAAGTTTGACGATTTGGTAAAGGGCAAGCTTACCATCACGGAAAACAATGTCGACCACGTTCTTTTGAAGTCTGACGGTATCCCCACCTACCACTTCGCCCATGCGGTGGACGACCAGTTGATGCGCACCACCCATGTGGTACGGGGAGACGAATGGCTTCCCAGCCTTCCCTTCCACATTCAACTGTTCCAGGCTCTGGGCTTTAAGCTTCCCAAATACGTCCACATCGGACCTCTGATGAAAATGGACGGCGCCTCCAAGCGCAAGCTTTCCAAGCGGAAAGACCCGGAACTTGCGCTGACCTATTATAAAGCCGAGGGCTTCCCCATTCTGGCTGTGCAGGAATATCTGATGACGGTGCTCAATTCCAATTTTGAAGACTGGCGCAGAGCCAACCCGGATCTGCCTGCAACCGACTTTACCTTCAGCCCCAAGAAGCTCAATCCCGCCGGCTCCTTGTTTGACTACGCCAAGCTCACAGACGTTTCCAAAAACGTGATTTCCCGTATGGACGCAGAAACCGTCTATACCCTGCTTTTGGAATGGGCGGAGGAGTTTGATAAAGACTTCGCCGGCAAGCTTGCTGCTGACAAGGACTTCGCCGTAGCCATTCTGGCAATCGGCCGGGGCGGAAAGAAGCCGAGAAAGGACTTGGCCACATGGAAAGAGGCCAAGCCCTACATGGGCTTCTTCTACGACGAATACCTGGAGCTGCCCCAGTTCGAAGACCGGTTTGAAAACGGTGTAATAAAGACGGTGCTGGAGAAATTCATCGCTGCCTATGACCCTGCAGATGATTCCTCTGCATGGTTTGACAAGGTAAAGGCCATCACAGAGGAAATCGGCTTCACCACCGACATGAAGGCCTATAAGGCAAATCCCGAGGCCTATCCCGGCACAGTTGCTGATGTCTCCACCTTTATTCGCCAGGCAATTACCGGAAAGACCAATTCTCCGGACCTGTATATGGTGATGCAGATTCTGGGCAAGGAGCGTTCCCTTTCCAGAATTGAGGCAATTATCGAAACACTGTGATATAAAAGCGGCTGTCGCATGACAGCCGCTTTGTTCTTTACAGTTCAATTTGTTTGCGGAAGCTTTCCTTGTCCTCAGCCTTAAAATAGGCAGAGCCGGCAACCAAAACATCTGCGCCGTTTTCCTTACAGGTAACGCCGGTGGTCAAATCCACACCGCCGTCCACCTCCAAATGGCAGGTGGGATTGATTTCGTCAATATACTGCCGGATCTTCTTCAGCTTGGGCATCATGTCCGCCATAAATTTCTGACCGCCGAAACCGGGCTCCACGGTCATTACCAGCACCAAATCGCACTTTTCCAGGAACGGAAGCACAGCCTCTGCCGGGGTTTTGGGTTTGACAACCACGCCAGGCTTAACACCCATGGAGCGAATGATATCCAGGGTCTTGTGAATGTTTTCCTCGGTGTCCGCTTCTACATGGATAGTCAGATAGTCCGCGCCGGCCTTGCAGAAATTCTCCGCGTACTTAATGGGAGTATCAATCATCAGATGCACGTCCAGCACAAGGTCTGTAACAGGTCGCATGGCCTGTACCAGAGAGTAGCCGAAGGACAGATTGGGCACGAAATGGCCGTCCATAATATCCACGTGCAGCCACTTGACGCCGCACTCCTTGCAGTAATCAAAGTCCCGCTTCATGTTCATGTAGTCGCAGGAAAGAATAGACGGGGATAAAATAGCCATAGTAGTTTACTCCTTATATTCAAGTTAGATGCGGTTGATTTCCAATGCCGCATTATAAAGGGCGCAGAAGCGGCGGTATTTCCGCTCCGTTCTCTCGGAGGGATTTGGCTCATACCGCTTTTCCATGGTAACACAGGCGGATACCGCGGCATCATAGCTTTCAAAGCAGCCATCGCTCACCGCGGCAATCATGGCGCAGCCAAGGCAGGCCGCCTCTTTCTCGCCGGGAATTTCCACAGGCAGACCGGTAATATCCGCCTGCATCTGGCACCAGATAGGACTTTTGGCGCCGCCACCTGTGGCGATAATGGAAGTAGGCTTGACGCCGTTCTTCGCAATATAATCGCAGTTCTTCCGTAGCACAAAGCTGACACCTTCCATCACAGCGCCTGCCATGTCGTAGGCATCATGCTCCTGGCGAAGTCCCCAGAACACGCCGTTGGCCTCGGTGTCAAACTCCGGGGCATTGGTGCCCACCAGATAGGGCAAAAACAGAAGTTCATTGGGCTGCCGGGTAGACAAAACCTCATTCATCTCATCATAATCCATGCCGGGCATACAGCTTCTGCGGAACCATTCCAGGCTCACACCGCCGCTTTCGGCTACCGGCAGCATGACATGGGTATCCGGCAGGAATCCGTAGTGCATGGCAATGCCGCAGTTTTTGGGGGCAGGCTGACCGCACATGGCCGCCAGCGCCATCACCGTACCTGTGGACAGGGTAATGCCGCCGGGACGGATATTTCCTGTGCCAATCATTCCGGCAAAATGGTCCAGCGTGCCGATATTTACCTTGGTCTGGATCTGCATTCCGGTGTGGCCGGCAATTTCCGGAAGTAACGTCCCCGCCACAGCGCAGGGCTCTGCCAAAGCAGGCAGCTGACGCTCCGAAATTCCAATAGCAGAAAGCATATCCTGCCAATACACCTTGTTGTAAATGTCAAAATAGAAAGAGAATGTGGCAATGGACATATCCGCCAGCTTCTTCCCTGTCAGACAGAATACAATGTAGTCCTTTAGAAGCATATAGGTTTCGGCATTTTCGTAAATCTCCGGCCGGTTGCGCTTCAGCCACAGAATCTTGGTGGCAGGCCAGGTAGGCAGCACTGCCATTTGCCCGGTAACCGATTCACAGGTAGCAGCATCAAACTGCTTGCCCAATTCCTCGCATTCAGCGGTGGAACGCTCGTCCATCCAGGAAATGGCATTCATCAGGGGCTTGCCGTCCTTCCCTACCACTACCAGGGATTCCGCCTGTCCGGTAAATGCAATCTCCCGGATACACTCTATGCCGTTGGTGCGCACCATATCGCCCAGCAGACTGATTAAATCCAAAAAGTAGGTATAGGCATCGAATTCCACAAAGCCGTTCTCCCGAATGTAGCGAACAGGACGGCTTTGTCGGTCAACCAGACGGAATTCCCCGTCATAAATGGCAGCTTTAATATTGGTACTGCCCAAGTCTACGCCAATATACATAGCAGTCTCCTTACATCACCAGTTCAATGTCCATCATCTTACAGAAATCCCGAATGGCCTCCACATAATTGCCATACGCCACAATCACGTGCTGACAGGAGACATTCTGGGCAAATTCCTCCACCGTGCAGGAATCGGGGAACACCTCCAGGCTGGGCAGTTGGGGTGCAGGGTCGTCCCAGCCAAACTCATTCCATGCCGGAGGCGTCTTTGCCTCGGCGGTGTAAACGTGCATTTTATACTTGCCCTTCAGGTATACCAGACGGGCGCAGGTTACATAACCGGTTTTCACCTTGGAAACATTCAAAAGGCTGGCATTCAGCAGGCCAAAGGCCGCAGGAAGTACAGTAACATCCCCGTCAGTGCAAGCCTTGGGAACGAAGTCCGGCACACCGATGAGCATGGAGTTTTCAAAGAACTCATAGTATTCCAGATACGGCACGGTCTGACCGGAGATATACTTCATAATCAGCTGGGTTACCGCGCCCATGACATCGTTTTCCGGAACGGTAAGAATGTCGCAATAGTGTTCCAGCAGCATAAATACCATAGCCGGGGGGAAGCCCTCCAGCTTCTTCATGCCGTCCACGTCAATCAGCGTAATGGCTTCCCAGCCACGCTCGGCAATCTTCTTGCTAATGGCAAGGGCATACTTCACCCCCTGCTCAATAACGCTGTCATCGCAAGGCTTTTTGAACTCCCAGTTATCCTTGACGAAGGCCACACCCTCTGCAATCTCGGAGGCAGAAAGTGTATCCACAGTGCGCACCATCTCCAGCATTTCGTAGGGCTCTACCTCGACGCCAATCTGACCGCGCATAGAATTGCCCTCGTACTGCGTACCGTAAAGGAGCATATCACGGTAGCCCATCGTGCCGACTCTGGCAGAGCGCAGGTTGTAACGGGCGTTACAGGCAGCAATGTAAGAAGTAATCTTCTCCATGGGCCAGGGCTTGTCAATGATGTTATACACATACTTGAAGGTATAATCAAGCGCCTCAAAGGCAGGACGCAGCGCAGTCGTACCGGCCTGCTCTGCAGTGGTGATGATGCGGCCGTTTTCCTTCCAACCGCAAAGTCCCCACAGAACCATGGGAACATGGCGGAAATGGTCGGTAACGCGGATAACCGCATGGGTAGGCACCCAGCCGGCAACACAAACCACCAGACAGCTCAAATCCAGGCCTGCCAGCTTGCTGTAGGCAGCGTCAGCGGTTTCGTAGGCAGGATCATCAATTACCAGACCGCCGTCAACCACACCGCTGACCCGGTCGCGCAGCGCCTTCAGCGCCTCGTCGTGCTTCATCTGCAGCCGCTCAATGGGAGTATTCACCTCACCAAAGCAAACAAATCCAATAGTCGTATTCTTCATCTTCCTTCTCTCTCCCAAAATCAAAGCGCTTTGTTATTCAGACGTTCGCCCACAGCGCCGCCGGGGTGAATCAGAGCAAACTGTTCTGCCTTGTAGCCGGTCTGTTCAATCATGGCAGCCTGTAACGCGTGGAAAATCATACATAGCGCGGTGGTGCTGGTAGTACCCTGGGCATTCCACTTATCGGTTTCCCGATTGACATGCTGCTTCAGCACAACATCTGCCGCCTGCGCCAGAGGAGATTCCAGATTCTCCGTAACGGTGATGATAGAAACGCCCTTTCCCTTGCAGATGTCCACAATGGGCAGAAGTTCCTTAGTCTTGCCGCCACGGGAAGCAAACACCATCACATCTCCCTTCTGCAAAAAGCCGGTGGCGCCGTGTACCGCCTCCGCAGGGCTGATGAACCGGGCAGGCTGTTCGATACAGCACATCAGGTGGGCAAAATGCTGGCAGATGATGCCGCTGTGTCCGCAGCCGGCAGCCCCGATACGGGGCGCATCGCACAGCAGCTGCACCGCCTTGGAGAATTGCTCGTCGTCAATAAATGCCTTCATTTCGGTGATGCAAGCGGCCTCAATGTCATATGCTTCCTTTGCTGCCTGGAGCGCTTCCTTGGTAATCATATGTAACCTCCTAAATTGTCGGAAATCGGGCTTGCCCATAATTTCCCTATATTACCTATCAGTATATATACTTTTCATTGGAATTTCAACTGACAGAACCAACAATTTTTCTTTTTTTTCCTGCGCTCGCAAGAAACTCCCTATAATTGGAAAATCTTGTTGACGAACAGGAAAAGCCTTGGTATAATATTGGATGAAATTACGGAAAAAAGGAGAGATTTTTCCATGAGCAAAACCTCTATCAAAGCGCCCTTTTTCGAAATCGGGCCCAAGTCCTATCTCTACGGCGACGACATTTTGGCCCTGGCCAAGGCAGCCGATGCCGCATCGGAAAAGTATAAGGTGGATATTATCTTCACCTGCCCCGTTGTGGACATTCGCAGAGTCAAGGAAAACACCAAGTATATCCACATCTTCGCCCCCCACATGGACCCCATTCCCGTGGGTCGCGGCCTTGCAGACATTCTCCCGGAATCTCTGGTAGCTGCCGGCGCAGAGGGCGTTATGCTGAACCATGTAGAGAAGCCCCTGACCTTTGACGTGCTGGCCGATACCATCAAGCGCGCCGAGGAAGTGGGTCTGACCACCATTGTTTGCGCCGACTCCATGGCTGACGCAAGCAAGATTGCTACGCTCCACCCCGACATCATCGTTGCCGAGCCCTCCGAGCTCATCGGCACCGGTGTCAGCGTTGGTCCCGAATATGTGGAAGCCGCTACCAAGTGCGTCAAGGAAGTGGACGAAAACATTCTGGTCCTTACCGCCGCAGGCATTTCCAACGGCGCTGACGTGTATAACACCATCATCGCCGGCGCAGATGCCACCGGTTCTTCTTCCGGTGTTGCTAAGGCTGCTGACCGCGCCGCCATGGTAGATGAAATGCTCTCCGCCTGCCGCAAGGCCTGGGACGAGCGCAATAAATAAAGATTCAATTAAATTTTACATATTGGAGGAAATCAAAAATGGAATTTACTATGATTCAGAAAGAAATCCAGCTGCAGTCCCGCGGTTGGATCCCCACCTTCCATGACATCTCCATCGATGTTCACAAGATCGTGGAAGAGTCCGGCATCAAGAACGGCACTGTCAGCGTGGTATCCCACCACACCACCTGCTCCGTTATGATTCAGGAATGCTCTCACGACTTCG
>JAZOQT010000055.1:0-59263 GCA_045656245.1 Faecousia sp. | reverse complement strand
GTTGTTGCGCTCGTGCTGCATACGGGCAGTCAGGGCAACCATGGCCAGGTTGTGAGCGTTCATAATATCGTTGATGTCGCCGGTCAGACCCAGAGAGAACTCGGTCATGGGCATCAGCAGGGCGTTACCGCCGCCGGCTGCAGTACCCTTAACGTTCATGGTGGGGCCGCCGGAGGGCTGACGCAGAGCGCCGCCGGCGTTCTTGCCGATGTAGCCCAGACCTTCAATCAGGCCCAGGGAAACGGTGGACTTACCTTCGCCGAAGGGGGTGGGGGTAACGGCGGTTACCTCGATGAACTTGCCGTCGGGCTTATGCTTCAAGCGGTTCATGACCTTGATGAAGTCGATCTTGGGAGTCTTGCCGTAGGGGATAATCTCCTCTTCCAGCAGGCCCAGCTTCTGGCGGAAGAAATCGACGGAGGGCAGGGTCTTTTCTGCTTCCTCAGCGATTTGCCAGTCCTTGTAAACGGTGGGGTCCAGCTTGGTGATACCCTTCTCGTCTACGTACTTGCCATCTACGAAATTGATTGCCATAGTGGTTTTCCTCCTTGATTTTCCTTCGAAGTCTTAACTAACCCCCGAAGGCTATAATATTTTCGGCGCTGCACATTATACCCATGTGTAACCCAACGCCTTTTCGATAATAATTTATCGGTACAAAAGTATCTTATCACCGAAAAGTTGGAAAGTCAACGGGAAAATGTGCAATTCCGAATAAATACGACTTAATTTTCTGTGATGACTGCGCTTTCACGAATCAGCTTCATCACCTTGGTGGTTAAAACGCTTCGAATCACCGCTTTTTCAAATTCGGCGTCATAGTGGGGCTTTAACTGCTCTGTGGTAATGCCGTTCTGGCGGCAAATCACGGCGATGGCCTCGCCAATTTCCTCTTGGGTAGCTTCCAGATGCTCCAGCTCCACGATTTTGTCCACCGCGGCCAGGTTCCGCAGAGCGGCCTCCGCGGCAGGGTAGGCGTCCTGGTGCAGGGCTTCCTTGGTGGTATTCATAAAGGAGCAGTACATATCGAGATTCAGGCCCTGCTGGGCAAGCTGCGCCTGCAGATTTCGCAGCTGCTGTTCCACCGCGTCCTCCAGCTCATTGGGGTCAACGGTATAGTCCAGCGTGGAGGCAGCCTGCCGCAGCAGGCGGTCCTGTAAATCCATTTCTCCCCGTTCGTCGGTGTAGCTTTGCAGGCTTTCTTTCATCTTGCTGCGCATTTCCTCCAGAGTGGCGCAGCCGCCCACTTCCTTTGCAAAGGCGTCGTCCAGATCATAGGGGGTTTTCAGCCGAATGGCCTGAATTTTGCAGACAAAGCGGGCTTCCTTGCCGGCCAAGTCTGCGCTGTGGTAGTTTTCCGGGAAGGTAACATGTACGGTAATTTCTTCCCCGGGGACCTTGTCCACCAGCTGCTCTTCAAAGCCGGGAATGAACATTCCGCTGCCCAGCACCAGGGTCTGATTCTCCGCGGTGCCGCCGGGAAACTGCTCATCGCCGCAGAAACCGGCGTAGTCTAATACCACTTCGTCTCCCAGCTGGGCGGGGCGGTCGGTAACAGGGGTGATTTTGGGGCTTTGCTGCAACAGCCGCTGCAGCTGGCGGTCCACTTCCTCGTCGGTGATGATGTGGCGGTCAAAACGGGCGGTAAGCCCGCGGTAAGTAAAACTCATAGAAAGCTCCTCGAAATTTATGCAAAATAAAAAAGGCAATTCTGTTCCCGGAGGAACGGAATTGCCCAGACGGTCGGCATAAAAGCAATTACATTCCCCCGCAGTACTCTGCGAAACCCGTCAGTCATGTAACGCTAGTTGCATCATAACCCAAACGGAAGGATTTGTCAAGGGAAAAAAGAATAATTTTTTCAAAATACCCATTGACAAACATACAGATTTGTGGCAAGATATTGTGGAAAGCAATTCTATTAGACACAATATATTGTGCCAAACGGAAAATAGCAGTCTTATTACATATATAAGGAAGACAGGTGTACAGAAATGATTCAAAGCATTATTAAGCGGGACGGCCGTGTTGTCCTGTACGACCAGAACAAAATTGCAGCAGCAATTCTGAAGGCTTTGGAGGCCGCCCATGAGGGCAATGCCGCCGATGCCGCCCGGGTTGCCAACGATGTTCAAAGAGAGCTGGAGGGAAAGTTCCAGCAGGAAGCCCCCAACATTGAGGCCATTCAGGACAGCGTGGAGCGCCAGCTGATGAATCACGGCTTCAGCGCCGCTGCCAAGGCGTACATTCTCTACCGCGCCAACCGTACCCGGGCAAGAGAGGCCGGCACCTCCTTGATGAAGACCATCGATGAGATTACCAACATCGATGCCCGTATCAGCGACATGAAGCGGGACAATGCCAATATCGACGGCAACACCGCCATGGGCTCCATGCTGCAAATCGGTGCCGCCGGCGCCAAGGCTTACAATGAAATGTATCTGCTCCGTCCCGAGCATGCCAAGGCATACCGGGAGGGCGACATTCATATCCACGACTTTGATTTCTATTCTCTGACCACCACCTGCTGCCAGATTGACATTCTCAAGCTGTTCCACGGCGGCTTCTCCACCGGCCACGGCTATTTGAGAGAGCCCCAGAGTATTCAGAGCTATGCTGCTCTGGCGGCCATTGCCATTCAGTCCAACCAGAACGACCAGCACGGCGGTCAGTCCATTCCCAACTTTGACTATGCCATGGCAGAGGGCGTTGCCAAGACCTACCGCAAAGCCTTCACCCGCCGCCTGCGGGACACTGTGGAGGACTATCTGGATTTATCTGACGAATCCCAGGCCATTACAGACCTGATTGCCCAGGTGGAAGAAAAGACCGGCGAAACTGCCAAGCTGGAAAGCAGCGAGGCCTATACCGCCGCTGTGGTACAGGCGCTGTGCCAAAAGTATGCGTTGGAAGAAAGCAAGGCTAAGAAGCTGGTGGCGCGGGCTGCCCAGCGTTCCTTCGCCAAGACTGACCGGGATACCAAGCAGGCTATGGAGGGCTTTGTCCACAATCTGAATACCATGCATTCCCGCGCCGGCGCCCAGACACCTTTCTCCTCTATCAACTACGGAACCGACACCACGCCTGAAGGCAGGATGGTCATTCGCAACATTCTGCTGGCTCTGGAAGCGGGTCTAGGCCACGGTGAAACCTGCATTTTCCCCATTCATATTTTCAAGGTCAAGGAAGGCGTCAACTATAACGAAGCGGACAAGAACTACGATTTGTTCCGTTTGAGTATGCGGGTAAGCGCCAAGCGGCTGTTCCCCAACTACACCTTCCTGGACGCGCCTTATAACCTGCAGTACTATGTCCCCGGACGTCCGGAGAGAGAGGATGCCACCATGGGCTGCCGTACCCGGGTTATGGGCAATGTGTACGACCCCACCAGAGAGATTGCCTACTCCCGGGGCAACCTGAGCTTCACCTCCATCAACCTGCCCCGTCTGGCTCTGGAGAGCAACGGCGACGAAAAGCTGTTCTACGAAAAGCTGCAGGATATGCTGGAGCTGGTTGCCCAGCAGCTTCTGGACAGATTTGAGATTCAGGCCAACAAGCACATCTACAACTACCCCTTCCTTATGGGGCAGGGTATTTGGCTGGATTCCGAGCAGCTGACCATGAAAGACGATTTGCGGGAGGTGCTGAAGCACGGCACACTGTCCATCGGTTTTATCGGTTTGGCAGAAACTCTTACCGCCCTTTATGGTCATCACCATGGCCAGAGTGAGGATTTGCAAAAGAAGGGCCTGGAAATCATCGGCTTCATGCGGGACTACTGCAACCGCAAGTCCCAGGCTGAAAAGATGAACTTCACCCTGCTGGGTACACCGGCAGAGGGCCTGTCCGGCCGCTTTATTCGCATGGACCAGAAGCGCTACGGCAAGATTTCCGGCGTTACGGACCGTGAGTACTACACCAATTCCTTCCACATTCCCGTGTGGTATCCCATCTCCGTGTACGACAAGATTCGCTTGGAGGCACCCTACCACGCTCTGTGTAATGCCGGCCACATCAGCTATGTAGAGCTGGACGGCGACACTGCCAGAAATATGGAGGCCTTTGAGTCCGTGGTGCGTTGTATGCACGATTTTGGCATCGGCTACGGCTCTATCAACCACCCTGTTGACCGCGACCCGATTTGCGGCTACGTTGGTATTATTGGTGATGTGTGTCCCCGCTGCGGTCGCCATGAGGGTGAGGAAATCCCCGAAGAAAAGGTAGAAGAATTGAGAAGAAAGTATCCTGAGATGCCCGCATTTCAGGGAATCCAGTAAGGAGGAACGACTATGACTATCCCCACCAAGAACGAAAAAATGGGCCAGGGCGTTGGCTTTGAGCGGATTCGCCGCATCACCGGCTATCTGGTAGGCACCATGGACAAGTGGAATGACGCAAAGCGCGCCGAGGAGCGGGACCGGGTTAAGCACAGCATGAACGCCAATGCTTAATCTGTCCGGTATTGTCAGCGACAGCATTGTAGACGGGCCGGGTATCCGTACCACCGTTTTCTGCCAAGGCTGTCCCCATCGCTGCGAAGGGTGCCACAACCCGGAAACATGGGAGTTTGGCTGCGGCACGCCTATGGAAGAGGCGCGGGTTGTGGAGATTGTGCAAAGCAATCCCCTGTGCCGGGGAGTAACCTTCTCCGGAGGCGAGCCCTTTGCCCAGGCGGAGGGCTACGGCGTTCTGGCAAGGCTGCTGAAGGAAAAAGGCTATGAGGTAGCGTCCTATTCCGGATACACCTTTGAGCAGCTCCTTCACGGCACGCCTGCTCAGCGGCAGTTGCTGGAAAGCATTGACGTGCTGATTGACGGTCCCTTTGTGCTGGAAGAAAAGAGCCTGGAATTGAGCTTCCGTGGCAGTAAAAACCAGCGAATTTTGGACGTACCCAAGAGCCTTGCCGCAGGGCAGGCCGTGTGGGTAACCACCCCTCGCTGGCTGGGTGAATAAGGAAAAGGCTGTTGCATTTTGCAACATCCTTTTTTATCAGCTTTCTTGGATTAAGTAATACATACTCCGCCAGGTTTCCCCCAGGGTAACGGTTAAAACGCCGTCGCAGTATTCCGAAGGCACGGTTCCCTGAATCATGCCCTCCGGGGTGATGGAGAAGACCTTCAGCTTGGAATTTTCTGTCCGGATACGCAGTGTGGCCTGAATGCTTTCCACCTCCACGGGACCTTCACCCCAGGCTACCAGCGTATCCCCATCGAATTTTCCGCCCCGGTTGCGGGCGCGGCCTACAGTGGTCAGCAACAAATTGCCGGAGCTTGTGATGGGGGCGTCGTCCAGAGCGCTTAAGGCAATCACCGCAAAGTCCGTTTTGCAGGTAACCTCCAAATCCGTAAGGGTTTGCCCGCCGTTTTTGGCAAGGAAGCCGTAGACGCACTTTGTTTTTTCCGTATCAATCCAGCCCAGATTCTTGTCCCAGTTGCGGCCCATCTGGCCGTTGTCAGACCGGATTTCATGATTGTTTACATCAATAGGCCATTGGGGCTGGGTGTATACCGTATCTGCATTTTCCGGCGGCGTCAGACAGGTGCCTGTTTTGGAAATCTCACCAAGGCAATAATAGCAGGGCGCCATTTGGTCAAATCGGGGCTTCATATACCAGTTTAGGGGGTCCGGGACATCTGCCATCCAGTCGGGCTTTGCCTTAGACCGAAGGGGGTCAATTTGAATGGCGATGCTTTTCTGGGATTCAGACACGTCGCCCCGGCGCATCAGCAGGGCGCTGTGGTAAAACAGGCCGAATTTTGCCGGGTCATTCCAGGCAGAAAAAGGTCCTTCCCGGTAGGGTACGCCGCCGTAGGCATCGCCGTAGCTTTCCTTGCCCAGGATTCTGCTGTCGTTTTGCCGGGCATTGTAGGAGTAGGTGTGAATGGCAATGCCGCCGAAGCCCTGCAATGCTCCCACCGCCGCCATAAACAGGGGACTTTCCGCCCGATAGGGGTTGGGCCAGATCATATCCCATTCGCTGACAAAGAAGGGTTTGTCCAGAGAGCGCATATGCAGCAGATCCACCAGACCACTGTCCCCACGCTGTGTAAGGGCGAAGCTAAGGGTGGATTTTTTTCGTTCTCCCCATTGAAAAACCCGGTGGAAATACACGTGATTATCCCGATAGTCCATATCTTCGTTGGAGGCAAACATGCCGCCATGGCGGGTGTAATTGGTACCGGTGATGGGTATTTTTACCCCCAGGCCCTTAAGATAGTCCCGCATTTGCCGGTAGTAGGTGGATTCCGTTTGGATTTTGAAGGAAAGAAGGGGCACATCCTCTGCCAGCAAATCGCAGTTTTCCGCATCGTAGCAGATGCCCTGGGAATCCAGATAGCTGCGGAAAAGCTGACGGAATTCCGTGGCATAGGGCTCTACGTCTATGGGTGTCTGGAAGGTTTCGCATTCATTGAGAATGTCCGTCAGTACGATGGCAGGCTCATCTGTGTAAGCAAGGCCGGTGTAAGGGTTGACGTGGGTGAACAGCTGCTGTATGTACTCCTTTTGCAGGGCAATCAGCTTGGGGTTAAACATACAGTAGGGCTTGCCGCCGTTGCTCAGCTGCCCAGCAGCTTCCACACCGTCGCCTTCCTTGAACTGCCGGGAAACCAGCAGGTCCATCATGATGTAGATACCCTCTTTTTTTAGACAGGAGATCAGATAGTCCAGGCGGTCCAGACTTTCTTCATCCAATTTCCGGGTGGTTTTGAGCAGAGGCCCCCGGGAATACTGAAAAATATTGGGAATGCAGTATTCGGCGTCCATTTGGTGCAGCCGGACGAAGTTGATGCCCAATTTTGCCAGCCGCCGGGCCAGCTTTTGCGCATGGTCGTGCTCGGGGAAGTTGGCAGCGCCGTTCAAGCAGGTGCCCCAGAAGCGAACCTTCGTTCCGTCCTCGAACACAAAGTCTGCCCCTTTGGCCTTCAGAAAGCCATGCTTTCCCGCAGGCTTTTCCCCGTCGAATACAAAGGAGATATCAATGGGAACATCCGTTGCGCTTAACGGATAAGGAATATATTCACTCATAACATAAGCTCCTTTTTGCAGAATACTGTCAATCATTATAGCACAAGATTTCAATAATGGAAGACTTCTTAAAAGGATTTCGGCTGCTTATGCGGCAGTTTTTCGCCAGGGGGACAAAAATCGGGTTAAAAAGGGTTGCGTTTGCGCAAAATCCCTGTAGCCCTCCAGCTGGGCAACTACTATTTTGTTTCTCCCGTTTTGGAAAAAACGGGAGAAAATATAAGTTTATTCTTGATTTTCCTGTTCAGCAGTGCTATACTCAACGTATTCATGAGGGAGTAATTCCACGCATTTGCGTGAAGCCATTCCGTCAATACGGCTTATCAGCCCGGAACGCTTGTGAGAATGAGACTCATGCACAGCTGGAATCAGTATGTGCATGAGCTTTTTTATTATAACGAAAAGGAGTATTTGTGGTGAAAAAGACCTATACCCAATCGGTAGAGGAAGTTCTGCAGGACCTTGGGGTAACCGCAGAAGGCCTTTCCTCCGCCCAGGCAAAGGAGCGCCTGGAAAAGTACGGTCCCAATAAGCTGAAGGAGGCGCCCAAGCCCTCGCTGCTGCAGCGGTTTTTAACCCAGCTGAAGGACCCGATGCTGATTATTCTGATGATTGCCGCCGCAGTATCTGCCCTGACAGGTATGCTTTCCGGGGAAAGCGAATGGGCGGAGGTGATTATCATCATCGCCGTTGTACTGCTTAACGCCATTTTGGGCGTGGTGCAGGAGAGTAAGGCGGAGGCGGCCATTGAAGCCCTGCAAACCATGACGGCCGCGACCTGTAAGGTCATTCGGGACGGAAAGCAGGTCGTTCTGCATTCCGACGAGCTGGTTCCCGGCGACATCGTAGTGCTGGAGGCCGGCGATGCAGTACCTGCGGACGGCCGTATCATCGAGAATGCCAGCCTGAAGATTGAAGAAGCAGCGCTCACCGGCGAATCTGTTCCGGTGAATAAGATGATTGAAACGCTGTATCTGACAGGGGAAAGCGACGATGTCCCCCTGGGCGACCGGAAGAATATGTGCTACATGGGCTCTACCGTGGTCTACGGACGGGGTAAGGCTGTGATTGTCCGGACCGGTATGGATACAGAAATGGGCAAGATTGCCGGCGCGCTGGCAGAAGCGCAGGATGAGGAGACTCCCCTGCAGAAGAAGCTGGACAGCTTGGGCAAGTCCCTGTCCTTCATCGTGCTGGGCATCTGCGTGTTTATTTTTGCATTCAACCTGCTGATGGCAGGGGATTTCCACCTGGGTGCCATTCTGGAGACCTTTATGGTAGCGGTTTCCCTTGCGGTTGCCGCCATTCCCGAGGGCCTGGCCACTGTTGTAACGGTGGTACTGTCCATCGGCGTTACCAAGATGAGCAAGCGCAACGCCGTAATCCGCCGCCTGACTGCCGTGGAGACCCTGGGCTGTACCCAGGTGATTTGCTCCGACAAGACCGGCACACTGACACAGAACAAAATGACTGTGGTGGACCATGTGGGACAGACGGATTTGGTAGCCACTGCCATGGCCCTTTGCTCCGATGCCAATTTGAACGAGGAAAACCAGGCAGAGGGCGAGCCTACGGAATGCGCGCTGGTGAACTTTGCCTATTCCGTGGGACTGCATAAGAAGGCTTTGGAGGAGACTATGCCCCGGGTGGACGAAGCTCCCTTCGACTCCGGACGGAAGATGATGTCCACGGTGCATGCCGTAAACGGCGCATTTGTGCAGTATACCAAGGGCGGTCCTGACGTGGTGCTGGAGCGGTGTACGTCCTATCTGGAAAATGGGGAAGTCAAGCCCATGACAGAGCAGAAGCGCGCCCAGATCATGGCGGATAACAAGGCCATGGCGGACAAGGCGCTGCGTGTTCTCGCCGTTGCAAAACGGGACTGGCAGGAGAAGCCCGCTGACAATACTCCGGAGTTCCTGGAAACTGACCTGTGCTTTATCGGCCTGACCGGCATGATTGACCCGGTTCGTCCCGAGGTAAAGGCGGCCATTGCCGAGTGCCGCGCCGCGGGAATCCGGCCTGTGATGATTACCGGCGACCACAAGGATACCGCCGTGGCCATCGCCAGGGAGTTGGGGATTATTACCGATGCCTCCCAGGCGATTACCGGCGCGGAGCTGGACAACATTTCTGACGACGAGCTGTTGGAGGCTGTGAAGAAATACAGCGTTTACGCCCGTGTCCAGCCGGAGCATAAGACCCGGATTGTCAACGCATGGAAGGCCAACGGCGCAGTTACCGCCATGACCGGCGACGGTGTAAACGATGCCCCCTCCATCAAGTCTGCCGACATCGGCGTGGGTATGGGCATTACCGGCACGGATGTTACCAAAAATGTGGCAGACATGGTGCTGGCTGACGACAACTTTGCCACCATCGTCTCCGCTGTGGGAGAGGGCCGCCGGATTTATGATAACATTCGTAAGGCCATTCAGTTCCTCCTTGCCTCCAATATGAGTGAGGTTTTGGGGGTATTCACCGCAACGCTTATGGGCTTTGTGCTCCTCAAGCCCGTGCACCTGCTGTTTATCAATCTGGTTACCGACTGCTTGCCGGCGCTGGCGCTGGGTATGGAGGAGGCCGAACCGGATACCATGAGCCGTCCCCCCAGAAATTCCAAGGACGGCATCTTCTCCGGCGGTTTGGGCATCGATGTCATCTACCAGGGAATTCTGGTTACCATTATCACCATTGTGGCTTACCTGATTGGCGCATCCATTGAGTTTGGGGCAGGTTGGTTCGCCACTCTGCGCGCTGCCGGTGAGTCCGGCCACGGCATGACCATGGCGTTCCTTGCCATGAGTATGTGTGAGATTTTCCATTCCTTCAACCTGCGCTCCCAGCGCAAGTCCATTTTCAGCCTCAAGAGTCATAATAAGGTCCTGTGGGCCGCAATGCTGGGAAGTCTCTTGCTGACCACGCTGGTCATCGAGATTCCCTTCATCGCAAACGCCTTTGGCTTTACCACCATCGGCCTTGTGGAGTATGGCATTGCCCTGGCCCTGGCGATTATTGTAATTCCCGTTGTGGAATTGGTGAAGCTGATTCAGCGCGCCACGGCAAAAAAGAACTAAATAAATAAAAAGCAGATACCCATTTGGGTATCTGCTTTTTTGGTGATCCGCCGGAGATTCGAACTCCGGACCCATTGCTTAAAAGGCAATTGCTCTGCCAACTGAGCTAGCGGATCATATGGCTGGGATGGCAGGATTTGAACCTACGAATGCCAGAGTCAAAGTCTGGTGCCTTACCGCTTGGCTACATCCCAATGGTTAGAACCGTTGCCCTGCGACGGACACACGGAGCATTATAACACAAGGTTTTCCTTTTTGCAATAACTTTTTTGCAGCTATTGCAAATCCTGTTTTTCTGCGAAGGCCAGTGCCATGGAATAGAACAAGACCGGCCCGATATTGAAAAAATGGCAGTCTAGCAAGCTGGTGCCAAGCAGCGCCAGTATGGACAGGGCTATATAGCTTTTTTCCAACGTGGGCTTACACAAAAACAGCTTTACCGTCTGGAGCCGATGAAAAACGTAAGCGGACAGCCCTACAATGCCCCCAGAGGCCAGCAGCTGAAGCGCGGTGTTATGCCATCGGGGAGGGAAAAACGAGGTGAAGGCATCTACGGTGGACCAATCAAACGGAACATAATCCGAGGGATAAAAAGTGCCGCCGAACAGAGGATAACGGAGAAACTGCTTAAAGCCCTCCAGATAGATTTCGTCCCGGTTGGAGGGGTCAAGGCCCTGCTCCAGCAGTTCGTTGAACAGTCGGTACAGCTCCTTGTGAAACAGAACCAGCATCACAAAAACGATGCCAATGGAAAATACGTGGACCAGCCGTGTGTTACGGGTGTACAGCTCCTTGGATACCATGATGGCGTAGGAAAGCACGTAGATGACGACACTGGCGAGGATTGAATTGCGGGAGCAGGTCAGCACCACGCCCATCAAAAACAGTATGGCGCAAAGCTGCCATAGCCAACCCCGCTTACAGGTGCAGGCAAGGTAGAAGGGGAAGGGAATCATCAGGGTCAACAAGCCGCCGATGTTGTTGTAATTACCCCAGCCACTGTAGATAAGCGCCCGTTGAATCTCTCCATTTACAATGACACCGTTTTGAATGTAAATTCCAGCCAGCTGCGCCAGCAGTACGAAGCCAACACAGATGCCAACCCATGCCAGATAGCCCTTGGGAGCGGATTCCCAGCATATTCCGCCGGTGAGAAGGAAGTACATAAGGAAGACTGACAAAAACTGCAGCAGGGCAAAGAAAAGATTGCCAGGCCCGTAATCGAAGTAGTGGCCGCTGAAAGCGCCACTGAACAGGTAGCCTAACCCAAGCGCCAGCATACCCGGTAGCAGCTTGCGTGGGCATTTCCAAAAGTCCCGTTGGAGGCAGAGCCGCAGGACTACAGACAGCACAAACACCGCAGCAAGGCACAGCAGATAAATGCCGCTGTATTGGCCGAAGAAGACGGAAGTTTCGTTCCTGCCGGGGTTGTTGGCAACAGAGGGAGCAATGTAACAGCAGACCACCAGCGGCACAAGGGGCAGATAGTCCTTGCCGCAAAGGCTCAGGTAGATACCGCACAGGACAAAGCAGGTGTACACCACCAATTCTGCGGAAAACAGACTGGAGATTACGGTAAGAACGCCCACGAACGCAATATAACCAGGGGTCGACAGGAAATTGTTGACCGCCTGGCAAACAGAGCAATGGGAAAGGCGCTGTATGAAATTTTCTTTCGTTTGTGTGGCTAGCATGGCAGTGATTCCCTGTTAAAAATAAAATAGGTATCCAATAGCGGTCATTCTACCACAAACGACACTTTTCGTCAAGTCTCTACAAACAGCAATATACCCCCGGACGGTTGTCCGGGGGTATGGGCTTACAGGCCAAAGTAGCGGGCGGCGTTGTAATAGCTGATGCCCTCCACAATTTTTTTTAGGGAGGCTTCGTGGTTGGGGTACTCGCCGTTTTCCACCCAGTTGCCTACCAGATTGCACATGATTCGGCGGAAATACTCATGACGGGGGTAGCTGAGGAAGGAACGGGAGTCGGTAAGCATACCCACAAAATTCCCCAGCAGTCCCAGGTTGCCCAGAGACTTCATCTGCTCCTCCATACCGGATTTGGTGTCGTTGAACCACCAGGCAGAGCCGTGCTGAATCTTGCCGGGAACGGTGCTGTCCTGGAATGCGCCGATGATGGTGCCGATTTGGGCATTGTCTGCCGGGTTCAGGGAATACACAATGGTTTTGGGGCAGGCGCCGGAAGCAACCAGCCCAGACAAAAGCTGCGCCAGATTACCGCCGCACTGATTCTGGGCGATGGTATCGAAGCCACTGTCCGGACCGGTGGTGGCGAACATTTTGGCATTGGTGTTCCGCAGGCAGGAGTAGTGCAGCTGCATCACGATGCCCAGCCGGTGGTATGCCTTGCCCATGCACAGCAACAGCGTGGTTTGGTAGCCCTCGATTTCCTCCAGGGTCAGAGCCTCGCCCCGGCAGGCCTTTTGGTAGGCGGCGTTGGCTTGTTCCATGGTGCAGCTGCGGAAGGGAATATAGTCAAGACCGTGGTCGCTGGCGGTACAGCCGTTTTCGTGGAAGTATTCCAGCCGCTGCACCAGTGCGTCGCAGACCTCCTCCACGGTAGCAAGGCGCTCCTTGCCCACGGAGGCAGCCAGCGCCTGCAGATAGGCGACAAAACCGTCTTTATGGATATTCACCGCCTTGTCCGGACGGAAGGAAGGACGCACCTTTACGGAAATGGTGTCATCAGCGGCAATTTTTTTGTGCCACTGCAGGGAATCCACGGGGTCATCAGTGGTACCGATAAAGGCCACGTTCGCCATGCGAATCAGTCCGCGGGCGGACATGTTGGGGTCGTTTTGCAAAAGATTGCAAACCTTGTCCCAAATGCGGGGGGCGCTTTCCAGTGTCAGGGGCTCGGTGATGCCGAAGAACCGTTGCAGCTCTAAATGACACCAGTGGTACATGGGGTTACCGATGGCCATTTCCAGAGCCTCTACGAACTTCAGGAAGCGGGCGTAGGGGTCCTCCGTGCCGGAAACATAGTTTTCCTCCACGGCGTTGGAACGCATCAGCCGCCACTTATAGTGGTCGCCGGCGTAGGTACCGTCTGCCTGCTTGCCGCCCAGCCAAACCTCGGTGAGGTTATGAAACCGCCGGTCCTCGTAAATTTCCTGAGGATTCAAATGGCAGTGATAGTCAATCAGGGGCAGTTTTTCTGCATAGTCGTGAAAAAGATGCTTGGCTGTTTCGGTTTCCAGAAGGAAATCCTTGTCCATAAATGTTTTCATAGCGCTGCTGCGGATAAGTCCGCTCTCCTTTTTTAGATTATCGCGGTGGCTGAATGTACCGTTCGTGGCTTTGGGGTGCAGGACGGGCATAAATGCCGGACACCAGCCCCAGCATGGCGTATATGGTAACAATGGAGCTTCCGCCGTAGCTGATAAGGGGCAGGGTAATGCCGACAACCGGCATTACGCCGATGCACATACCCACATTGGTGATGATCTGGAAAATCAGCGCCGAGGCCGCGCCGAAGCAAATGAGCCTGCGCATATAGTCGTTGCTTCGCCGTCCTACCCAAATGCACCGGCCAACGATGGCGAACAAGAGCAGAAGCACCAGTCCACAGCCCAAAAAGCCCAGCTCTTCTCCAATGGAGGAGAAAACGAAGTCGGTGTGTTGGGCGAACAGCTGGCCGCCCTGGGTGCGGTTTCCGCTAAACAGGCCCTGTCCGGTAAGACCGCCGCCGGTGAGGGATTTCAGGCTTTCGTTTGTGTGCCAGCCCACACCAAGACCTTGAGGGTCAATTTTCTCGGGGATAAACAGGTATAGAATACGGTTTTTCTGCCGGGTAGTCATAATGGTAGACCAGATAACAGGGAATAGCGTAGCGATAGCACCGCCCCCAAGCAAGAACCAGAAGAGGCTTACGCCCCCGGCAAAGGCCATGCCGATGAAGACGAACACAAAAATCAGCGAAACACCGGCGTCCCGGGATACCAGGAGGTTGAAGCCCACAATCAAAATCATGTGCACCGCCATATGCCCCACGGAAAAGATGTGGGAGATGCGGTTTTGGTGGGAGTTCATTACCGATGCCAGTATAAGTATGAATAGGATTTTACAAATTTCCGCGGGCTGAATGTTAATGGGGATTAGGGGCAGATCCAGCCAGCTTCGGTTACCGGTATTGTTGTCCGTGCCGAAGGGGACAAGCAGCAGAAGCAGAAAAATGTTAAAAATCGTCATTCCCCACCGATGCTCCGAGAAAAATTCCGCATCGATGCCGGACATAATCAGATACAGCACTACCCCCAGCAATGTGGCGACGATTTGAATGGCAATGTAACGGCTGGAGCCTTCGAATTTATCGGCGTTGGTGGCGCTGGCGATTACGAGGCAGCCGAATGCAGAGGTGGCAAGGCACAGCAGCAGCAGTACCATATCTCCTTTGGGCAGGAAGCCTTTGATTTTTTGCAGCAAATCCCGCATTGGACCGCCTCCTTTCTCTTTGGCTATTCTACCATTGTTTGGGGCAAAAGTAAAGAAAGGAATTGTGTCTATTGGGTAAACAATTGGGATTTTTTCCAGAAGCTTGTTTAAATTCCGAATTCCTGGCAATAATTAGCTACGGAGGTGCTTAATATGAGCAACAGAAAAAACACAGGCAGCTTCAGCGGTAAGGGCTACTACATAGCCCTGATCCTGTGCGCAGCTGCCATCGGGATTTCCGGCTATTTGTATTACCGAAACGCAAACGACATGGATACCCAGCTTCAAAAGCCCACAGAGGATGTGGGCGTGGTAGTTCCCACCGACGACGATGTGCAGGTGGTAGCTCCCACCCCCGGCCAGGATGATACCAAGCCCGGCCAAACCCAGCCCCAAGGGCAAAAGCCCTTGAAAACAGGCATGCCCCTGGAGGGGCAGACCGTTGCCCAGTACGCCATGGACTGCCTGGTGTATAACGAAACCACACGGGACTGGCGTGTTCACAACGGTGTAGACATTGCCGCGGAGGCAGGCACCAGGGTAACTGCGGCGGCAGATGGTACGGTGTACACCACCTATGAGGACGACACGATGGGCATGACGGTGGTAATCCACCATGAAAACGGCTATGTAACCACCTATTCCAGCCTGGAAGAAGAACTGCTGGTTAAAGCAGGGGACAAGGTGGAACTGGGTCAGCCCATCGGCGCAGTAGGCAATACCGCATTGCTGGAAAGCGCCCACGGCAGCCATCTGCATTTTTCCGTTACCTGCAACAATGCCTCTATGGACCCGGCAAAATTCTGGGCAACGGAGTAATTCGCTTTCTTCTTTTTCCTCTTTGTAAAGGGGCTGCTGCAGCGTACTGCAGCAGCCCCACTTTTTGCAATAAAAAGCCACCGGCAATTCACGCCGGTGGCGATGTTTCCGTTTCGCCGGGAAGTGTCTGCTCCGGCGCAGATTCTCCTACGATGGTTTGGTAGGCAGTGGTGCTGCCCAATGTCAGGGATTGCTCCAGCTTGTAGGAAAGCAGGTAGCTGTGCGTACCCACGGTGTGGGTGCGGGACAGGGAAATGCCTGTGGCAATGGGAAGTCCGTTGCTGTCCAGAGTGAGATAGCCCTGCATTTCTCCCGTTACATAGCTATCAGAGAAGCCGTCCAGATTGCCTGTTTGCAGATTGCTGTAAATACTGCCGCACAGGGCGTCTGCCAGAGCGGAAGATCCTTGTATGGACAAGGTGGTTTTGCCGTCGACGGTAACCGCGGAGGCATCGGATATGTAAGAAATGGGGAACACTGCGGAGAAAACCGTATTTAAGCAGTCGGTAAGCACCTTGTCCGGGGTGTAGCCGATTTGGACAACCGGTTCGCTGCTGTTGACGGCTACAGTCTTCTTCCCGTCCAAAAACAGCTCTGTCTGGGTGGTGCTTACGGCGGCGCCGCTATAGTCCACGGAGTCGGACTGGCACTGCATTCGGGCAAGGACGGTGTCCTCCGCACTGCAAAGGTCCATAAGAATTTTTTGGGTACGCTGCAGGCTGGCGGCTTCGCACACCAGAGATTCCTGATAGTCGCAGGTAATGGCCCGGGCGGCAGAAATGTCCTCCATAGCCTGCAGGAGTATCTTCGGCGCCTGGAAGCAATTTAAGTATGTGTTTGTGGAGGTATCCGGCAATTTCTCTGTGAGATTTGCCGATTCCAAAACTGCAGTTTTCCCCGTGATTTCCAGAGTATGAATCATATCTCCGGTTTGGTATTGCGCAGTATATACACTTTGCAGGAGCTGGCCTGCGGCGTCCAGAGTAACCGTTCCGGAGGCCTGCAGAAATTGGGTTCCAGCGGACTTCACCCAGTCCTCCAGATCTGTGGCATGGGAGAAGTGAAGTACAGTGCGGGTATCGTCTGCCTGGGCGGTGATGTTTTCATACAGCCCGGCGTTGAGCAGTGTGGCAGGAATCTGGGAGGCCAAAAATTCCTCTTGGGACATGCTGCCGGAAAAAACGGTATTGGCTGCCACGCAGTAGGGGGTACCCTGGGTGTAAAATGCGGTGAAGGTGCTGCCAAAAAGGGGCGTTTGCTCTATGTAGGCCTGGAATGCGTCGGTTTTTAGGCCGGAGTAGGTGGCGTTGACGGAATAGTCCCCGGTGTAGGATTCTGCGCCGATCTCCCGGCGGTGAACAACATGCAGGGTTTGTTGCAGGCAGGCTGCCTGGGCAATGGGCTTCAGGGCTGCCTCATACAGGGCAAGGGCCTGACTGTCCTGGTGCAGGGTGGGGGCGTTGTCGGCGTTATCTACCGTACAGCCCGTGAGGCCGAAAAGCAACACACCGGCAAGTATTACAGCAATCCATCGCTTCGAAAAGACCATAGCAGGCGCCCCCTTTCTAAAAATTACCAAGGAACAATATAACATATTGGAGGGAAAATGTCAACTTAATGGGTGGATAGGCGGGTTTTCCCAACAAATTACATAAGGAAACGGCACACCCAAACCGGGTGTGCCGTTACAGCTTATGCCAGATAAATTGCCTTGCAGGCCAGCATGGTTTCGTAGCAGTCCAGCTTGCTCACCAGCTCCATAGGCGCGTGCATATTCAGCACAGGCACGCCTGCATCTACGGTTACGATATTGCGGTTCGCCATATAAGCTGCCACGGTACCGCCACCGCCCTGGTCAACCTTGCCCAGCGTGGCAATCTGCCAGATAACGCCGGCATTTTCGAAGGTAGTGCGGATATGACCCATGGCTTCGGCAGAGGCATCGGAAGCGCCGCCCTTACCCCGGGAACCGGTGTATTTGCAGATGGAAACGCCGTAATTCAGCTGGGAATTGTTCCGGCGGTCGCAGGTTTCTGCAAAATTGGGGTCAAAGGCGTTGGAAACGTCTGCGCTGAGACAGAAGGAATTGGCAAAGCATTCTCTCAGGTCTGCGCCCTGGGCTTTGCACAGGGTATCCATAAAGTATTCAAAGGCCTGACTCTGCATGCCGCTGATGCCAACACTGCCGATTTCTTCCTTGTCTGCCAGAATACACACGGCGGTTTTGCTGGGTGTGCCGATGTTCCACATGGCTTCCAGCTCTGCATAGGCGCATACCCGGTCATCGTGGCCGTAGGCAGCCAGCAGACTGCGGTCCAGGCCTACCTCACGGCATTTGCCGGCAGGCACAACCGTCAGCTCGGCGGAGAGGAAATCCCGCTCAATGAGGCCGTACTTTTCATTCAGCCACTTGAGAATGTTCAGCTTCACCAGGTCGCTGCCTTCGCCTTCCAAAGGCTCGGTGCCCAGGATGACATTCAGCTGCTCGCCCTCGATAACCTTGGCGGCGGTTTTTTGCAGCTGGTCGGCGGAGAGGTGAATCAGCAAATCAGAAACCATCAAAACCGGGTCAGAATCGTCCTCGCCGATGGTAACGGTAACCGTAGTGCCGTCCTTGCGGTAAACCACGCCGTGAATGGCCAGAGGCACGGTTACCCACTGGTACTTTTTGATGCCGCCGTAGTAGTGGGTCTTGAAATAGGCAATTTGGGAATCCTCATACAGGGGATTGGGTTTTACGTCCATTCTGGGGCTGTCCACATGGGCGGCGCAGATATTGCAGCCCTTGTTCAGCGGCTCTTTACCGATGACCGCCAGCAAAATGCTCTTACCCCGGTTGTTGAGATAAATCTTATCCCCGGGCTTGGCGTCCATGCCGGGGGCAAAGGGCTGAAAGCCCCGCTTTTCCGCCTCGGCAACCGTCCAGGCGGTGGCCTCCCGTTCTGTTTTGCAGGCATCTATAAAAGCCATGTAGCCCTTACAGTAACGTTCCATTTCTGCTTTTTGCTCCGGGCTGATGCGAGTGAGTCCGTTTTTGGGGGCAGCCGTCAGGCTTTCCCGAAGTTCTTCCGTAGTCATAGCAAAGCTCCTTTCCGTGATTACCTTATATTATATCCAAGTCGTGTAAAAATGCAAGGCATTTGCTCTGAAATGCTTCCGGTGTGCTGTCATTTATCAAAACGTATTGACATCTTTCCCGAAACCAGTCGTCGTCATGCTGGGCGGCGATGCGGGCCTGGGCATACTCCCGGGAAATCCCGTCCCGTTTCATAAGACGCAAAATCCGCTCCTCTTTCGGGGCAAGAACCGCTACTGTGGTGTGGCAAAGGGGAGCAAGCGCCCCTTCAAAAAGGGCGATGGCGTCAATGGCTGCCAGCTTCGGGCCGGCTTCCAACTGCCGCACAACGACCTGCTTTACGGCGCTGTGGGTGATTTCATTCAGGGCAAGCAGGGCGCTCTCGTTGGAAAATACCAGCTGTCCCAGTCGTTTTCGGTCCAGCTTCCCATGGATAACCGTATTGGGAAACTGCTGTTCAATGGCGCAAAGCAGGGCGCCGTCCGTTTCCAGAAGGGAATGGTAGATTTCGTCGCAGTCCAGAACCGTGCAGCCCTTTTCTTTGAGCAGGTGCAGCAATGTGGTTTTGCCGCAGCCTGTGCCGCCGGTAATGCCGATAATCATACTTCCGCCTCCCCGTCTACAATGCAGAAGCCTGCCGCCTTTTTCAGCCGGTTCTGCACGGCAAAGGCAACGCCGTCGCCTTGGGGACAGCGGGCATATACCGTTCCGATGTCGGGGCTGTCCAGCTCCCGCAGGGCGGCAAACAACCCGGCAGACAACGTTTCAGGCTCGACCTCCAACCCGTAGGCAAGGGGCGCGCAGTCTGCATATAGGGGCAGCTCCTCCCGGAAGCACAAAACCCTGTCCCCGGGGGCAAAGTGGCGGTGAATGTACTCGGCGGCCTTTTCCCGGCTGCCGGAAACAATAATAACCGGGCTTTGGGGGGCGTAGTGCTTGTATTTCATACCGGGGGCCTTTACCACGGAATCCTTATCAATCTGGGCGGTAACCGCCTTGTCAATTACCAAATCCTGCAACACGTCCAGCAGCTGTTTTGGGGTGATTCCGCCGGGACGAAGCAGACGGGGGCGTTCCTCCGTCAGGTCCACAATGGTGGATTCCACACCTACCCGGCAGCTGCCGCCGTCTACAATCAAGGGGATTTTGCCGGCATGGTCGTGGAAAACGTGCTGGGCAGTGGTGGTGGAGGGCTTGCCGGAAAGGTTGGCAGAGGGCGCAGCGATGGGAACGCCGGCAAGGCGAATAATTTGTCGGGTAACAGGGCAGTCCGGACAGCGGACAGCCACAGTGGAAAGACCGGCAGTGGTGCGCTTGGGTACGGTATCCCGGGCAGGGAGCACCATGGTCAGAGGTCCGGGCCAAAAGGCCTGGGCCAGAGCGTAGGCGCTTTGGGGAATGTGGTGGCAAAAGCGCTCAATTTCTTCCGTATCTGCCACATGGAGAATCAGAGGGTTGTCCTGCGGACGCCCTTTTGCTTCGAATATTTTGGCAACGGCGGCTTCGTTTAAGCCGTCTGCTCCCAGGCCATACACCGTTTCTGTGGGGATGGCCACCAGTCCGCCGGAGCGGATAATCTGCGCCGCAAGCGCTGCAGTTTCCGGTGAATCGGCAGAGAGTATCTGCGTCTGCATGGAAAAACCTCCTTTGTTACAGAATGTAGGCTGCCCAAAGTGGACAGTTGCAAATGGAGCAGCTGCCGGGGGCAGCTGCTCCATCAGCAGGCAAAGCTTTTTGTTAGGCTGTGGGCTGGTTGGCTGCCTCGATGATCTTGACGAACTTTTCGGGCACCAGAGATGCGCCGCCGATAAGGCCGCCGTCAATGTCGGGCTGGGCCAGCAGCTCGAAAGCGTTCTTTTCGTTCATGCTGCCGCCGTAGAGAATGGAAATGGCACGGGCGTTCTTAGAGGAATACAGCTTACGAACCACGCTGCGGATATTTTCGCAAACCTCTTCGGCCTGCTCGGGGGTAGCGGTACGGCCGGTGCCGATGGCCCAGATGGGCTCATAAGCGATAACCACCTTGCGAATCTTGTCCTCGGGGACGTTGGCAAGGCCCAGCTTGATCTGCATGGCGATGTGCTCCTCGGTGATGCCGGCTTCTCTCTGCTCCAGAGTTTCGCCGCAGCACATAATGGGAATCAAACCTGCTTCCAAAGCGGCCAGAACCTTGGCGTTGACATCGGCGTCGGTTTCGCCGAACATCTCACGGCGCTCGGAGTGGCCGATGATCACATACTTACAGCCTGCGTCGGTGAGCATATTGCAGGCCAGCTCGCCGGTATAGGCGCCGGAGGGGTTGGGGTTGCAGTTTTCAGCGCCGATGCCCACACGGGTCTCCCGCATGGCGCGGACGGCGGCAGGAATGCACACGGCAGGCACGCACAGCGCTACATCGCACCAGCGGCCCTTGGGCATAATGGCCTTCAGCTGAGTCATAAACTCCTTGGTTTCAGAGGGAGTCTTGTTCATTTTCCAGTTACCGGCAATGACGGTCTTACGGTATTTTCTGTTCATAATCTTATCTCCTTATATGTGCATCGATGGTCGATGTGAATTTTCAAAGTTAAGTATAGGGGGCGAAGAACGCCCCCATGAAAATGCGTCAGAGGGTTACTTATCCTGCAAGCAGGCGATACCGGGCAGCTCAATGCCTTCCAGGAATTCCAGGGAAGCGCCGCCGCCGGTGGAGATGTGGGTGATCTTGTCAGCAAAGCCCAGCTGTTCGCAGGCAGCTGCGGAGTCGCCGCCGCCTACGATGGTGGTGGCGTCGGAGTCGGCCAGGGCCTGGGCGACTGCAATGGTACCCTTTGCCAGAGTGGGGTTTTCAAACACGCCCATGGGGCCGTTCCAAACGACGGTCTTGGCAGCCTTGGCAGCAGCAGCAAACTCGGCGCAGGCTTTGGGGCCGATGTCCAGACCCATCTGGTCGGCGGGAATGTTGGTGCAGTCGACGTAGTCCACAGCAATTTCAGCATCGATGGGGCTGGGGAAGGAAGGGGAGACGGCAGTGTCCATGGGCAGCAGCAGCTTCACGCCCTTGGCTTCGGCCTTGGCCATCATTTCCTTGCAGTAGTCCAGCTTCTCGTTGTCTACCAGGGACTTGCCCACGGTGTAGCCCTGAGCAGCCAGGAAGGTGTAGGCCATGCCGCCGCCGATGATCAGGGTGTCGACCTTCTCCAGCAGATTGTTAATGACGTTGAGCTTGTCGGAAACCTTGGCGCCGCCCAGAATGGCAACGAAGGGACGCTCGGGGTTGGCCAGAGCCTTACCCATAATGGAAACCTCTTTCTGCACCAGATAACCGGAAACGGCAGGCAGATAGTCTGCTACGCCGGCAGTGGAGGAGTGGGCGCGGTGAGCAGTGCCAAAGGCGTCGTTGACAAAAATGTCAGCCAGGTCAGCCAGAGCCTTGCTCAGCTCGGGGTCGTCCTTGGTTTCACCCTTGATATAACGGGTGTTTTCCAGCAGCATTACGTCGCCGTCCTTCATGGCGGCAGCCCTGGCCTTGGCGTCCTCGCCGGCCACGTCAGCAGCCATGATGACATCCTTGCCCAGCAGCTGGCTCAGACGGTCAGCCACGATTTTCAGGGAAAGCTCCGGCTTCCACTCGCCCTTGGGCTTGCCCATGTGGGAGCAGAGAATTACCTTGGCGCCCTGGTTCACCAGATACTCGATGGTGGGCATGGCGGCAACAATCCGCTTGTCGGAAGTGATTTTGCCGTCCTTGGTGGGCACATTGAAATCGCAGCGGCACAGCACTCGCTTGCCGGCTACTTCAATGTCTTCAATAGACTTTTTGTTGTAGTTCATTATGTATTCCTCCATTTACCGTGGGATTAGCCACGCATTTTTCCATAATCCTGCAAGCCGGAAAAATCCAGCTGCCGCAGCGCCTCGTATACGGTGATGGCAACTGCATTGCTCAAATTCAGACTGCGAATGGTGCTGCGCATAGGGATTCTTACGCAGCTTTCGTAGTGCTGCTGTAAAAAGGCCTCTGGCAGCCCTTTGGTTTCCTTGCCAAAAAACAGGTAGCAGTCCTTATCGTACCGCGCTTCGGTGTAGCTGCGGGGCGCTTTTGTGGAAAGGCACCACATTTGCCCTACCTGATTTTTGGAGAAAAAGTCTTCCAGGTTTTCGTAGTCTCGCACCTGCAGCTTGTCCCAGTAGTCCAAACCGGCACGGCGGACTGCCTTTTCCGAGATGTCGAACCCCAGAGGGCGAATCAGGTGCAGCTTACAACCGGTGGCGGCGCAGGTGCGGGCAATGTTGCCGCAGTTTTGGGGAATTTCCGGCTCCACCAATACGATGTTCAACAAAGCACGGCACCTCCTTGTAACGACTGCTTGACCATTGTACGGCAAACTTCAAATAAAATCAACCAAAAAATTGCGAAAAATTCAACTTTTCATAGTATTCACATAAAAAAAGTTCGTCGGGGCGTAATTTTGTGGATTTTGCGGATTTCCCATTCCAGGAGAGAATTGGAAGCGTGCAGTTTTTCCTTGCATTCTGGGCAGGGTTACAGTATAATATTAAATTGTATTTTATCGGAATGCCCGAAAGGTGGAATCATAAAATGAAACGAATTGGATTCAAAATCCTGAATATATCTCTTGCGCTGACGATGGTAACAGTACTGCTGGCAGGCTGTGAAGAAATCGTCACCCCCAGCCAGCCTACCGTTCCCAGCTACACGGTGACCTATTTGGTCAACGGCCAAACTCACCGGGAGCAGCTGGTAGAGGAGGGGGCATTTCCCAAGGCGGTGGACACCTCCCTGCAGGGTATCCAGGTCATTGGCTGGGAAAATGAGGCCGGCGAATTGGTAGACCCCACTACAGTGGCAGTTACCGGGGATGTCAAGTATACTCTTTCTTACTATCCGGTGCTGGGCCGCCATGTGCCTTATCTGTTTGTCAATGAAAACGGTCAGCTGCGGCCCGACGACAAGCTTACGGAAAGGGAGCTGAAGCAGGCCCTGGAGGCCCTGGCAGTTGGCGGCGCAAAGGCCTATTTCCCGGAGCTTCCCCAGGAAATGAATGCCGTTGGTACAGAAAATGCTTCTAAGCTGTTGCTGAATTTCTTCCCCCAGGACAAGGTCCAGGCAGCCATGGTAGATGGCGAGAAGCTGACCCGCTCTGATTTTGCCAAGGTGATGAACAAGCTTCTGGAACGGGATACGGAAAAGAAAGTTCAGCTGGAAGAGGGAGCAGTTGTACCTGCAGACGTTACCTCTGACCGGGAGGACGTGCCTCAGCTTTTGGAGGCGGTCATGCCCCATACCGAGGCAGACAGTGGCATTGCCTGGACAAATGTAGACCTGCCCACCACCCTGGAGCCTGGTTTCCTCAATCTGGACGGCTACCTTTATTATATTACCGAGGATGGCTACTATCTGAAGGACGGTAAGGTTGGCACGCTCTATTTTGGCAGCAATGGCCGCTACACCACCGGAGATTCGGAGCTGGATGACCTGGTGGCCCAGACCCTTCAGAAAATCATGAGTGACCACCCGGATGCTAAGGGCGAAGATCTGTTGTATCAAATCTATGTATATTGCCGGGATTCCTTTAAGTATGTCACCCGTGGTATCCTGGAATCCGGTGCTACCGGCTGGGAGGTGGAATGGTCGAAGCAGATGCTTCAGACCCGTGCAGGAAACTGCTATAGCTACAATGCAACCTTCTGGGCCCTTGCCCGTGGTATTGGCTACGATGCCTATTGCTACAGCGGCTATACCGCCGAGGATTATCAGCCCCACGGCTGGTGTCAGATCGATATCGACGGGGAAACCTTCATTTTCGATCCCCAGCTGGGAATGCGGTATCTCCAGAACGGCCAAAATCACAACATGTTTAAGATGCCCTATGAAAGAGCAGTAAGGTGGCCATATCACTGGCCGGATAATGCGAAAAAGTAAGGAGGAGAATCCTTGAATCCGGATTCCGTACTGTTTTTATCCATCTTTTTGCCGCTGTGCCTGGCGGCTTACTGGCTGATTCCTAGGACAAAGGGAAAAAATGTCGTTTTGCTGGTGGCCTCGCTGGTATTCTACAGCTTTGGCAGTTTAACAGGGGCGCTGATTCTGCTCGGCTGCGCCTTGGCCAATTACCTGCTGGGTCTGTGGGTCGGCGGAAGAAAAGGCTTGCTGATTTTGGGCGTTGCCTTGAATCTGGCACTGCTGGCTGTTTACAAGTACCTGGATTTTTTCCTCAGCAATATCCTGGGACTTCCTCAGCTGCAGCTGGGTCTGGCAGTTCCCCTCGGCATTTCTTTCTTTACCTTCAAAAGTATTTCCTATTTGGTAGATACTTACCGCAGCAAGGAAACCGGCACCCGCTCTTTTTGGGAGGTTTTGCTGTACCTGTCTTTCTTCCCTCAGGTGGTGGCGGGCCCCATTGCCCGGTTTTCTGACTTTGGCCCGCAGCTGCGCAGCCGTAGCATTACCCTGGAGAATGCCGCCGGCGGTATCCGCCGTTTTCTGATCGGCCTTTCCAAGAAGCTGATTATGGCAGGCACATTGGGCAATATCGTCGACACGGTATTCAAGCTGGAGGGCGGTGTGCCGGATCTGCGGCTTGCTTGGCTGGCAGCGATTTGCTACAGCCTGCAGATTTATTTCGATTTTTCCGGCTACAGCGATATGGCCATCGGCCTTGGCCAAAGCTTCGGCTTTACCACCAAGGAAAACTTCCAGTATCCCTACATTGCCCCCACCCTGGGCAATTTTTGGCGGCGCTGGCATATCAGCCTGTCCAGTTGGTTTAAGGATTATTTGTATATCCCCCTTGGCGGCAATCGCAAGGGCAAGGCAAGAGCCGGTTTAAACAAGCTGATCGTCTTTACCCTCTGCGGCATTTGGCACGGCGCAGCCTGGACTTTTGTGGTTTGGGGTCTGTGGCACGGATTGCTGTCCTTGCTGGAAAGTGTCAACGTGATTCCTGCCAAAAAGCTGGAAAGCAGTCTTGGTATGCGAATTGTGGGCAGAGTGTACACCCTTTTGGTGGTGTGCCTTGGCTTTGTCATGTTCCGGGCAACCTCTCTGTCACAAGGCTTTTCCGTGATTGGCACTATGTTTACCGGATTTGCCTTTACAGACTCTGCAACGGTACTGCTGTATCGGCTGCTGAGCGGGGAAAATGTGGCAATTATTCTGCTTGGCATTCTCTTTGCTATGCCGGTGAAAAACTGGCTGGCTGGAAATGAAAAGCTTAGCAAGGTATTGGAGCCTGTCAGCTACATTGCTGTGCTGGTGCTGCTGGTGCTGTGCATTGGCAAACTGGCCTCCGGTGGCTTTGCTCCTTTCATCTACGGACAGTTTTGAGGTGACGGCATGAAGAAAAAAGTATTACTATGCCTGTTCCTAGGGCTGTTTTTGGCGGTTTGTCTGACCCTTAGTGTGGGTATGCTCATCGCAGGACCTTCTGCTGCCGGTGCCAATGAGAAGCTTAGCGATGTGCCTCAGTGGCGGGATAAAGAGGGAAAGTGGAATGAAAACTATCTGGCGGATTTGAATGACTGGATCTCTGACCGGTTTTTCCTGCGACAGGAGCTGATCAGCCTGGACAACCGAATCACCGCTGAGGTATTTGGCAATTCCGGTGAGGACAAGGTGATTTTAGGCAAGGACGGCTGGCTGTTCTTTACCGAGACTCTGGGAAATTATACCGGCACAGATCCTATGACAGATCGGGAGCTTTACAGCGCCGCAAGAAATCTGCAGTTGATGCAGATGTACTGCGAAAGGGAAGGTAAGGATTTTGCCGTTATCATCGCACCCAATAAGAATTCGCTTTACAGTGCCTATATGCCAAACTACGGCGTAAAGGCAGAAACGACCGATGCGGACAAGCTGATGGCGCTGCTTAAAACCATGGGTGTGAAAACGGTAGACCTCTTTGATGCTTTCCGCAAGGAAGAAGAACCACTGTACTTTGCCCACGATTCGCACTGGAATTCCAAGGGCGCAGCACTGGGTGCAGACCTCATCAATGCTGCCTTTGATGTAAAAAGCAGCTACTACGGCGGTGATTTCTCTCAGCGGCAGCGCCATGATGGCGACCTGTATTCCATGGTCTATCCCGCCTTTACCGACCCGGAAATGGATGTTGTATACGGTGGCAAGCTGAATTACAGCTTTACCGGAAAGAACACCAAGCCGGACAGCATCCGCCTGGAAACCACCGGAAGCGGAGATGGTAAACTGGTAGCCTATCGGGATTCCTTTGGTAATTTGTTGTTCCCTTACTTGGCAGACAGCTACGCATCGGCTGTGTTCTCCCGGTCTGCCAGCTATGATATGACCCAGGAGGCAGACCACATTTTGGTGGAACTGGTGGAGCGGAATCTGCGGTATCTCATCAGCTATCCACCGGTGATGCCCGCTCCGGAAGCTACGCTGGAGCTGCCCGAAACGGCGGCTGGCAGCGTGCAAGTTACTGTGAAAAAGGGGAGTGTCAAGGGAACACTGCCCAAGACCCCGGACGCAGATTCCAATGCATATGTGGTCTGCGACGGCACAGCCTATGAGGCATTTCTTCAGGCAGACGACGGCTTTGCTGCCAAGTTGCCCGAGGAGGCCAAAGTCCAATATCTTGTCTATACCGTCGGCGGAATGCTGACGATGTTTGAAACCAATGCAATGTGAGGTAATGAAAATGAAAAAGTATGTATCCATTCTGATTGCAGTTTTGCTTTTGCTGAGCCTGTGCGCCTGCGGTGAGCCTGCTGAGACCCCCACCCAGCCTCAGACCCAGGCTACCGAGCCTTCTCAGACCGAGAGCCAGCCTGCAGGTTCTACTGATGCTTCCACCGAAACCACTGCTGCCGACCTGAAGGCCCTGGCAGAAAGCTGCATCGGTAAGTCTGTTGAAGATTTGTACGCCCTGATTGGTGAGCCGGAAAGTGCAGAGTATGCACCCAGCTGCATGGGAGATGGCAAGGACGGAAACCTGGATTACGGTGATTTCGTTGTTTACACTTATCGTGAAGGCGAAGAGGAAGTTGTGAACCAAGTTGAGTAAAAAATCCAAAGCCAGAATCATTCGGATTCTGGTGATTCTGGCGGTTGTGCTGGTGCTGGCGGTTGTTGGCATCGTAGTGGCCGTCAATCAGCTGCTGGCAGGGCAAATGACCCAAAACGGCATGCCTGCGGATGGTATCATTTACCTGTATGAAAAGGAAGACGGCACCACCCGCATGGAGTGGAGCGCCGGTATCAATGCCGATAACTACACCATAGAGGTGACCCGATTTGGTGACAAAGAGGTGCTTTTCACCGAAACCACCACTAAACGCTCCTGTACACTGCCCAAGCTACCTGCCGATGAACGGCTGACCATCCGTGTCCGCTCCGGTGCTGTGCACAACGGAAAGACCTACCCCGGCAGCAATGACCTGCTGGTGAATCTGAAACTGGAGCCGCCTACCATCAATGACCTGAAGTGGGAAGTTGACCCGGATACGGATATTCTGAAGCTCCAGGCTGTGATGAACAGCGACACTACCGCCCGGATGCAGGTGACGGATTTGGAGGGGAAGGCAGGCGAAACCAAAGAGCTGCTGGGCGGCAAGACTACCCTTACCTTTGGTAACGGCGAAAACTGCCCATCCCCACTGCCCAGGCCAATTACACCCTTAATTTTACTGCCTACCGGCAGTCCGCCCAGGTGGTGTACTATGGAATCCAGGCAAAGACGGTGACACTGAACCGGGAGCAGTTCCTGGGTAGCTTCCTGAAGCTGGAGTACGAAAGCACTGACAGCAACGCTGTGACCCTTACCTGGAATGAGACCAAGGGTGACCGGTATGAGCTTCAGCGGCTCAGCGATGACGGTCAGCGCTGGGATACTGTGTATCAGGTAGACCACAATGGCGACCTGCGGTATACCATGGACCATTTGGATACCTTCCGCAAGTACCGTTTCCGTGTGGTGGCGGTAACCGGCGAGGGGGACAAGGCGGAAACATCCTATTCCGAAGAATTGAACGTATCCACCGGCGTGTCCGCCCAGTATGCTACCATTTGGCCTCTCATTGATTTGGATGTCTATGCTGATGCTCAGAAGTCCACTACCTTGGGCACTGCCCCGGCAGGCAAAGCCTACTGTGTACTGGCAGAAACCGGCGGCCTGTTCCAGATTCGGTTTGCTGACGGCACTGGCTATGTGGACAGCAACTACTGCATGATCAATCTGCCGGAGTATATGGGCGACCTGTGCTCCTATGATATTACCAATAGCTATTCTTCCATCTTCAAGGTTCACGAGCATCCCATTGCCGGTGTTACAGAAACAGTGGTACAGGGCTATGAAAATGTGGAGCAGGAGAACGGACATTATTTGGTGCCTCTGCTGTATCCCACTGCCAAGAAGCTGGTAAAGGCAGCAGAAGCTGCCCGGGCATCCGGCTACCGGCTGAAGATTTACGAAGCCTACCGTCCCAGAGAGGCAACTCTGTCTGTTTACGGCCTGGCGGAGAAGATCATTCAGCAGACTGTGCCTATGACCACCATGACCTACTTCCAGATGATGACCGACAACGGCCGCTACGCTTTGGGTAACTTCCTGGCCAACGGCATTTCCAACCACAACCGTGGCGTTGCCCTGGACCTGACCCTGGAAACCATGGACCGGGTAGAGGTGGATATGCAGACCAGCATCCACGACCTGAGCTGGTATTCTGAGGTCAGCGCCAATAATGCGGCAGCAACCAATCTGCGAAAGGTGATGACCGGTGCAGGCTTTGCACCGCTGAAGTCCGAATGGTGGCACTTCCAGGACGATGAGGCCAAGTACTCTTTGACGCAGATCAAGGAGCTTTACGACGGTGTCAGCGCTCAGTGCTGGATGCGGGATGACTACGGCTGGCGTTACCGCCTGTCTGACGGCAGCTGGCTGCGCAGCTGTATCCGGGCTGTGGATGGTGTCAGCTATTCCTTCGACAGCAACGGCTACGCCACGGCACAATAAATTCTTTACAGGCGATCCTTCTGGGTCGTCTGTATTTTTGTTGACTTTTTGGGGAAATTGTGAAATAATACTAAGGTTAAATAATGAAAAATAAGAGGGGATTATACCATGACCCAATCCAGAACTCATAACTGCGGCGAGTTGCGCCTTGCAGACGCAGGCAAACAGGTTACCATTGTCGGCTGGCTGGAAAATGTCCGTGAGGTGGGCGCAAATTTTGCATTCCTGGTACTGCGGGACTACTACGGCACCACACAGGTTGTTGTGGAAACCGAAGAGATGATGCAGATTATCAAGGGCATTAACAAGGAGTCTACCATTTCCGTTACCGGCACCGTGCGGGAACGGGAAAGCAAAAATGCCAAGCTGGCCACCGGTGAAATCGAGGTTGTGCCGGAGAAAATTGAAATTTTGGGCAAATGCCGTTACAATCAGCTGCCCTTTGAAATCAACAAGAGCAAGGATGCCGATGAAAATACCCGGCTGAAATACCGCTTCCTGGATTTGCGGAATCCTGCGGTGAAGCAGAACATTATTTTGCGCTGCCAGGTGGTGGCGGAGCTGCGGCGGCTGATGACGGAAAAGGGCTTTTTGGAAATCACTACGCCCATTCTTACCGCATCTTCCCCCGAGGGCGCCCGGGACTACCTGGTGCCGGCCCGGAATCACCCCGGCAAGTTCTACGCGCTGCCCCAGGCGCCCCAGCAATTTAAGCAGCTTTTGATGACTTCCGGCTTTGATAAGTATTTTCAGGTAGCACCCTGCTTCCGGGATGAGGATGCCCGGGCTGACCGTACTCCCGGTGAGTTCTATCAGTTGGATATGGAAATGTCCTTCGCTACCCAGGAGGACGTGCTTTCCACATTGGAGGACGTTCTGCGGCCTGTGTTCTGCAAATTCGGCAAGTATCAGCGTGTTTCCGAAGCGCCCTTCCGTCATATTCCCTTCAACGAAGCTATGGAGCGCTACGGCTCGGATAAGCCCGACCTGCGTATCGACCTGGAGATTCAGGATATTTCCGCAGTGGTACAGGGTTGCGGCTTCGGTCCTTTCGAGGGGGCTACCGTCAAGGCCGTGGCAGTGGACGATTTCCAGCAGGCCCGGAAGTGGATTGACAAGCTTATTTCCGATGTAGAGGTACAAACCGGCAACAAGGCTTGCTGGGTAAAGGTGGACGAAAACGGCGAGCTTACCGGCGGCATTTCCAAATTCCTGACAGAGTGTAAGGACGCCTTCGTGGAGCAGCTGAACCTGAAGCCCGGCTCCTTTGTGTGCATGGCCGCAGGGAAAAAGGCGGTGGCGCAAAAGACTGCCGGCGTAATTCGCACTTTGCTGGGCAAGCGTGTTCCCGGCCACTTCGACGAGGAGCAGTACGCCATTTGCTGGATTGTGGACTTCCCCATGTACGAAATGGGCGAGGAGTCCGGCCAGCTGGAATTCTGCCACAACCCCTTCTCTATGCCTCAGGGCGGTATGCAGGCGCTGCTGGATGCCGAGGGAGATACGGAAAAGCTCTTGGCCATCAACGCCAACCAGTATGACCTGGTGGTAAACGGCTATGAATCCGCCTCCGGCGCAGTGCGTAACCACGACCCGGAAATTATGGTCAAGGCCTTCCAGATGGTGGGCCTGGGGGAAGAGGATGTAAAGGCCAAGTTCCCCGCAATGTACAATGCGTTCTGCTACGGCGCGCCTCCCCATGCAGGCGCAGCCCCCGGCATTGACCGTTTGGTAATGCTTTTGTGCGGTGAGGAGAGCATCCGGGAAGTGATTACCTTCCCCATGAACAAAAATGCGCAGGACCTGATGATGGGCGCGCCCACTACGGTGGACCAGATTCAGCTGGACACGGTGCATATCGCCATCGCCGAGAAAGAATAAAATACTGCCGCCGGGCGCTGCTGCAGCGCCCGGCGGTTTTTTGCACCTGGTATTTTGGGAAAGAATAAAAATAATTGTGTCCCGCGGGCAAAAATAATTGACATTGAGAGAATTTGCGGTATAGTTATACTTGTCAAAATCTGACGATATTCTGAAACAGAAACGGGGGAGGATAATGTCCAAAGAACTCATCAGGCTCCAGGATCTAACCATGGAGTTCGACGGGGAGCGTATACTCGACGGCATCAATCTCTATATTAAAGACCATGAATTTTTAACCTTGCTTGGCCCCTCCGGCTGCGGCAAGACCACTACCTTGCGGATCATCGGCGGCTTTCTCAGCCCCACTTCCGGTACGGTAACCTTTGACGGAAAATGTATCAACGATGTACCCCCGTATCAGCGGCAAATCAATACCGTGTTTCAGCGCTATGCGCTGTTCCCGCATCTGAATGTGTTTGACAACATTGCTTTTGGCCTGCGTGTGGCAAAGCTTCCCAAAGAGGAAATCACCCAGCGGGTGAATCAGATGCTGGAAATTGTCAGCTTAAAGGGTTACGGGCATCGTAACATTGATTCTCTGTCCGGCGGTCAGCAGCAGCGGGTAGCCATTGCAAGAGCTCTGGTAAACCAGCCCAAGGTGCTTTTGTTGGACGAGCCTTTGGGCGCCCTTGACCTGCGCCTGCGCAAGGATATGCAGATAGAATTGAAGCGGATTCAGCAGGCAACGGGAATCACCTTTGTCTATGTTACCCACGACCAGGAGGAAGCGCTCTCCATGTCGGATACCGTGGTGGTCATGGACAAGGGCAGGATTCAGCAAATCGGCAAACCGGAAGATATATATAACGAGCCGAAAAACGCCTTTGTGGCAGACTTCATCGGGGAAAGTAACATTCTCGACGGCGTAATGCTGGAAGATTACAAGGTGCGGTTTTTTGGCAGGATTTTTGAATGTGTGGACGCAGGCTTTGCCCCCAATGAGCCGGTGGACGTGGTTATCCGTCCCGAGGATATTGACATTGTGCAGCCCAATGAGGGACATCTGGTGGGCACGGTTACCTCCGTTACATTCAAAGGCCTGAACTATGATATTATCGTGGAATTCAAGGGCTTCAAGTGGTTGATTCAAACCACGGATTTCCACGGCGTAGGCGCCACCATCGGTATTCGTTTGAACCCGGAGGATATTCACATTATGCACAAGAGTGAATATTCCGGTATGTTTGGCGATTACAGCTCCTACTCTGCTGAGTATGATGAGCTGACGGAGGATGCCGGCGATGAAGAAGAATAAGTCTGTATTGCTCAGCACCCCCTATATTCTGTGGATGCTGGTCTTTACCCTGATTCCCCTGGGTGTGGTGGCTTACTATGCCCTGACAGACCCGGCTACCGGCGCGTTCTCGCTGGACAATCTCCGGGAGCTGGGAATGTATGTTCCCGTGCTGGGGCAGTCTGTGGGATACAGCCTGGTATCGGCGCTGATTTGCCTGCTGCTGGGGTATCCCGTGGCCTATTATATTGCCCACCGGGGACCTGTGGCGCAGAAGCTGCTGTATATGCTGGTGATGCTGCCCATGTGCATGAGCTTTCTGCTTCGCACCCTGGCCTGGGTAGGACTTTTGCAGGATACCGGTATTATCAACAATCTGCTGGTGGCCTTGGGACTGGAGCGGGTGCAGTTAATCCGTACCCCCGGGGCGGTGGTGCTGGGCATGGTGTATAACTATCTGCCCTATATGATTTTGCCCCTGTATGCCATTATCGTGAAAATCGACCATCGCCTGATTGAGGCGGCGGAGGACTTGGGCTGCACCCCCGTGCAAACCTTCATCAAGGTAGTACTGCCGTTAAGCATGCCCGGAATTTTCTCTGGCATTACCATGGTGTTTGTGCCGGCGGTTTCCACCTTCTATATCTCCCAAAAGCTGGGCGGTACCGACACGGTGCTCATTGGCGACCTGATTGAGCAGCTGTTTAAGCAGGGCAATAACCCCAACCTGGGCGCGGCGCTGAGCCTGGTGCTGATGGCACTGGTGTTTGTCTGCACCGGCATCATGAACCGCTTCAGCGGCGAGGATGAGGAAGGCGGTGTCATCGTATGAAAAAGCTCAACCGCATTTTCACCATACTGATGTTCGTGTTCCTCTATATTCCCATGGCGGTGCTGGTGGTGGCATCTTTCAATACCGGTAAGGACATTACCCAGTTTGAGGGCTTTACGCTGCATCAGTATGCAGAGCTTTTCCGGGATGAAAAGCTGCTGGGCCTGCTGGGCAATTCTATGCTGATTGCCTTGCTGTCCACGGCTGTTTCCGTGGCCTTTGGCACCTTGGCGGCGGTGGGCATTCACAATCTGAATCCCAAAATGCGCAAGGTGGTCATGAGTTTGACCAACATTCCTATGACCAATCCGGACATTGTTACAGGTGTCAGTCTCAGCCTGCTGTTTATCTTCGTGGGAACACAGCTGCTGCAGGTGCGCAACAGCCTGACCTTTTTCACATTGCTGATTGCTCACATCACCTTCAATCTTCCCTACGTGATTTTGAATGTGATGCCCAAGCTGAAGCAGATGGATATCAGCCTGACTGACGCGGCCATGGATCTGGGCTGCACCCCGGCCCAGGCGTTCTTTAAGGTAACGCTCCACGAAATCATGCCGGGAATTTTGGCCGGCGGTATTATGGCCTTTACCATGAGCCTGGACGATTTTGTAATCAGCTATTTCGTTACCGGGCTGGACTTTGTAACATTGCCGGTGGAAATCTATACCTACACCAAAAAGCCCATCGAGCCCAAGGTGTACGCCATGTTTACCTTGCTGTTCCTGCTGATTTTCGTACTGATGGTTACCATGAACCTGCTGCAGCTTCGGGAAGGCAAGCGCAGGGAGCGGAAATCCGTTTCCCGGGGCTGGGTGATTGCCCGGCGGTGTATCGCCGTGTTGTTGGCGGTGGCGGTACTGGGCGGCTGCGGCTACCTGCTGGTTCACCGGCAGGAGCAGGTGGTGCTCAATGTGTATAACTGGGGCATGAACATTGCCGACGGTACCGACGAAACCATGGACATCATCGCCGAATTTGAAAAGCAAACCGGCATTAAGGTCAACTACTCCACCTACGATTCCAACGAGGTGCTGTATTCCAAGCTGAAAAACGGCGGTATCACTGGTGTCGTGATTATTCCTTCCGACTATATGATTGACCGTATGATTCGGGAGGATATGCTGTTCGAGTTGAACTTTGACAATATCCCCAACTTCTCCTATGTGGATGAGCAATTCAAAAATCCCGCCTACGACCCGGAGAATAAGTACTCCGTGCCCTATACCTGGGGTACGCTGGGCATTCTGTACAATACCAAGTATGTAGACGAGGCGGACATCACCGGCTGGGAGCTTCTGTGGAATGAAAAGTACGCAGGAAAGATTCTCATGATTAACAATTCCCGGGACGCTTTCGGTATTGCCCAGTATGCACTGGGCTACGACGTGAATACCACCGATGCCCAGCAGCTGCAAAACTGCGCGGATTTGCTGGCGCAGCAGCGGCCTCTGGTGCAGCAGTATGTGATGGACCAGATTTACTCCACCATGGAAAATGAGGAGGCTTGGATTGCGCCTTATTATGCCGGCGACTGTATGCTGATGATGGAGGAAAACGAGGATTTGGCCTTCTATCTGCCGGTGGAGGACGGGTTCAATCTGTTTACCGATGCCATGTGCATTCCCAGTTGCAGCCAGGAAAAGGAAGCGGCAGAGCAGTTTATCAATTTCCTGACGCATCCGGAAATTTCCGGCGCCAATATGGACTATATCTGCTACGCATCTCCCGTTTCCCAGGCAAAGGAATATATGGAGGAGTATTTGGCACAAAGCGATGTGGTCTACCCCGATGCTTCCGTGCTGGAAAAGGGCTCTGCCTACGGCTACCTGCCGGAGGAGGTTGCCCGGCAGGTGGAAAGCCTGTACCAAAAGGCCACCAAGGTTGCCCCCGAGGATGAAAACGGCGGCAATGCTACCATGATTGTGCTGGTGGCGGTGCTGGCAGCCTGCGGCGGCGCGCTGGCAGTGAGCGGCATCATACGCCGCGGGAAAAAGTCATACAAAAAACAGTCCGGGTAACCGGACTGTTTTTCCTGAAAGGAAATGTTATGAAAGAGCAAATCCATACAATACCGGTAATTGAAGCCTTTGAAAGCGGCGATGAATGTCCCTTCTGCGCCTTGGAGCGCAATGTGGAGCGCAGCGCCCTGCGGTATGTGGCGGGCCCCGGCGCGAGCTACATGGAGCCGGAGGTCCGGGGAGCGACGGACAAGCAGGGCTTCTGCCGGGAGCATATGAAAAAGCTTTATGACTACGGCAATACTCTGGGGGCGGCGCTGATGCTGCAAACCCACATGGTAGGCCTTCTGGAAGAATTTCAAATGGAGCGGGAGAGCTTTGAAATGCCGGAAAAAAGAGGACTTTTCTCCGGGAAAAAGCCCACCTCGGCGGCAGACGCCTACTGGAAACGCCTGCAGCAACGGGTGGACAGCTGTTTTCTCTGCGACAAAATTCAGTACAATATGCAAAGGTATCTGGAAACCTTTTTCCTGCTGATTAAGGACATGCAGTTCCGGGAAAAGGTGGCTTCCTCCAAGGGGTTCTGCCTGCGGCACTTTGCCGCGCTGCTGGAAATGGCAGAGCAGAAGCTGCCCAACAGTCAGCGACAGTGGTTCTATGAAACGGTGTTTTCCCTTACGGAAGAAAACCTTTTTCGGGTGAAAGAGGATTTGGATTGGCTGGTAGCCCGGCATGACTACCGAAATGCGGGGAAGCCCTGGGGAAATTCCCAAGACGCCCTGCAGCGCGCTATGCAGAAATTAGAGGGGATTTACCCGGCTGACCCACCCTGTAAAAATGAATAAAAAGAAATAACCCTTGACTGGCACCTAACCACCGTGCTGTCAAGGGTTATTTCTCTGAATTCTTGGGTTCTATCATTGGGTAACCTCGCTTTCTGCGGATTCTTTGCAGCCTTCCGTATTTCCTCAACCCCGGAACAATAGTTTACACCCAGAAATTATGAGCAACGGGGGAGCATTTGGAAAGCCGTTAAGGGTGTTGATATCACCCTTCCTGACTGTAAAATACCACAGTTTTTTCTCAAATGCAATATGGAATACTGTATTAAAAACGGAAGCAAGATTTGTAAAAAATGCAAATTGACGGTTGGTTGAGAATTTGCTATACTAATACTGTTGGGGCTGTTCGATGGACAGCCCCGTTTTTATATTTTCTTGTCAAAAGCAAGACGGGGGCCGTTCCCCTGAATCACCGTGCCGCAGTAGGAAAAGCCGTTTTTGGCCAGCACGTGCTGCATACGCTTGTTTTCTCCGTCAGTATCAATCCGCAGGGTCAAAGCGCCGTGGCGGCGGCAATGCTCCTGGGCAAGACGGAAGGCGGCGTCTGCCACACCCGTTCCCCGGAAGGGGGCAGCTACGGCGATTCGGTGAATCACCGCGTATGGGGCGGGGTGGTGCCATGCGCCCACAATTTCCTCGTAGGCCGGGTCTCCATCAAAGCCGATGTAAAGATAGGCGGCGATGGAATCTCCCGCTTTTACCACAAAGCCTTTTCCCTGACGCACATCTTCTTCGATGTCCTGCCTTGCGGGATACCCGTCGGGCCACTGGATAAAGCCTTGCTGCCGCTGAAATTCTCTGCCGCTGTTGAGAATCTCCAGACAGGCGGTGATTTCCTCCCATGCGGCAGGCTGTAAGGTATAGTTCACAGTCATTCTCCCAGCTCCTCCAAACGGTCTTGAATATCGTCCAGCAGATCCTCCAGCTGCTCGTGGGCATCGCCCCAGGCTTCATAGGCTTCGCTGTTCATGTTCTTTGGCTCTTTGGCGTCCAACCGGGCGATTTGCGCCAATACCTGACTGCGGTAATCCCGCAGCTGCTGGGGTGTAAGAGCAGAGATGTCCCCGTTGTCGGGAATAAAAGAAATTGTGTCTGCCATGGTGCGCTCCTCGTTTTTGTTTTTTTCTATTATAACAGGAAAAGCTACCGTTGTAAATCTGGATTTTCCGGAAATTGGCTCTTGACTTATAGAACGAATGTTCGTATAATAAGAGCACGTTCAAAAGGAAACGGGCAAGGGAGGGGCAGGTATGGTATCGACATATTTTGTGATTGACGGGCGCAGTTTTTTTGCCACCGTGGAATGCGCAGAACGTGGCCTGGACCCCATGACAACCAATCTGGTGGTAGCAGACCCGGACCGCTCCCGGAATACTATCTGCCTTGCCGTGTCTCCCAGCATGAAGGCCTTGGGCGTGAAAAACCGCTGCCGGATGCGGGATATACCGGGCAATCTTTCCTATATTGTTGCCCCACCCCGGATGCAGCTGTATATCGACTACGCCGCGGAAATCCACGGCGTATTTCTCAAGTACTTTGCGCCCCAGGATATCTATACCTATTCCATTGATGAATCCTTCATTGATGCCACGCCGTACCTGAAAATGTACGCAATTCCTGCCCGGGAGCTTGCAAAGCGTGTCATTGACGATGTTCGCCGGACCGTAGGCACAATTTCCTCCTGCGGGATTGGCACCAATATGTTCCTGGCGAAGGTGGCGCTGGACATTCTGGCAAAGCAAGCTCCGGACTTTATTGGGGAACTGGATGAAAATCAGTACCGGCAGAAGCTGTGGGAGCACAGGCCCATAACAGACTTCTGGGGCATTGGCCCCGGAACGGAAAAACGGCTTCGGGACCGGGGCATCACCACCATGGCCGGCATTGCCCGGTGCGATCTGGATCGGATTTATGACTGGTTTGGTATCGACGGCGAGATTCTTTACGACCATGCCTGGGGACGGGAGCCTACTACCATAGCCGATGTGAAGGGGTATAAGGCCAAAGCCAAAAGCCTTTCCTCCGGGCAAATACTGATGCGGGACTATACCTATGCGGAAGCAGAAACCATTGTCAAAGAGATGATGGACCAGCTTTGTCTGGATATGGCAGGGCAGAAGCTGGCCACAGATTCCGTCAGTCTCCACATTGGCTATTCCCATACCTTCGGCATACCCGGTGCTGGGGGTACGGCGCAGCTGTCCTCCGAGACCAATGCCGCGGCGGTGATTTTGCCGGCAATCAGCGCGTTGTATCGGCGAATCGTCAACCCGTCCTACGGTATCCGGCGGGTGCTTCTTTGCTGCAATAACATCGTGGAGGATCGGGGCGACCTGCAGCTGAATATGTTCCAGGACACCGCCGGGCAGCTGCGCAGCAGAGCCTTGCAGGAGGCAATGCTGGGCATTCGGTCCAAGTACGGTAAGAATGCGATCCTCCGGGGGATCAGCTACACCCCGGAGTCCACCGCCAGGGAGAGAAATTTTCAAATAGGAGGGCATAAAAGTGGCAACGAAAACCGTAAGAGCGCCCATGTCCCGGTCAAAACGGGCAAAAATATTTCAGCCGTTTGACGCTTTGCGGGGGTTGAGGGAAGCCATTGCAACAAAGGAACGCATTCCCACACCCCGCAAATGTCTGACAGAGGACGCGGTTGCGCAAATCAATAATACCTTGATTGGCTTGAAAAAGGGCCAGTTTGTTACCGTGGTGTATTACGGAGCTTACGAACAGGATTACCTCCAGCTCACCGGTCCGGTTACGAGCGTAGATCCCTATTGGCGCAGCCTGCAGGTCGGGAATACCGCCGTGGCGTTCTCAGAAATTGATCAGCTAATCACGGATGCCGACAGTACAGCCTATGGAAAAGGATAAGGCCAGAGGAAAATCCTCTGGCCTTCTTGGTTTACATAAAATTACATCAGCTGACGAATCAAGCCCTTAATATCCTCCACAGAGGCTTCCTTGGGGTTACCGGGAGCGCAGGCATCAGCAAAGGCAGACTCTGCCAGGAATTGCAGGTCCTCCTCCTTCAGCTTTTCCAGCTTGGTGGGAATGCCTACGTCTACGCTGAGCTGACGGACAGCGTCCACAGCGGCCTTGCGGTAGGTATCGGCATCCATACCGGTGGTGTCTACGCCCATCGCCTCGGCGATGGCCTTGTACTTTTCTCCGGAGCAATCGGCGTTATAGGCCATTACGATGGGCAGCATCATGGCGCAGGCGACACCGTGGGGGGTGTCATATACAGCGCCCAGGGTGTGAGCCACGGAGTGGGCGATGCCCAGGCCTACGTTAGAAAACGCCATGCCGGTTACGAACTGGCCCAGAGCCATGCCTTCCCGGCCTTCGGGGTCGTTGTTCACAGCGCCGCGGAGGCTCTTGGCAATCAGACGAATGGCTTCCAGGTTCAGGCAGTCAGGCAGTGCCCATGCGCCCTTGGTGGTGTAGCCTTCGATGGCGTGAGTCAAGGCGTCCATGCCGGTAGCGGCGGTCAGGCCCTTGGGCATGGTGGACATCATATCCGGGTCAACCACAGCCACATTGGGAATGTCGTTTACGTCTACGCAGACGAACTTGCGCTTGCGCTCCACGTCGGTGATGACGTAGTTAATGGTGGCTTCCGCGGCAGTGCCGGCGGTGGTGGGTACGGCAATGGTGTAAACGGTGGGGTTCTTGGTGGGGGCAACGCCCTCCAGGGAACGGACATCTTCAAATTCAGGATTGCTGATGATGATGCCGATGGCCTTGCCGGTGTCCATGGAGGAACCGCCGCCGATGGTAATCATATAATCCGCGCCGGAGGCCTTGTATGCGGCCACACCGGACTTTACGTTCTCAATGGTGGGATTTGCCTTGATATCAGAGTAAATCTCGTATGCCATGCCGGCGGCGTCCAAAAGGTCGGTAACCTTTTTTGTTACACCGAATTTTACCAGGTCGGGGTCAGAGGCGATGAAGGCCTTTTGGAAGCCCTTGGCGGCGATGATGCCGGGGATTTCCTGGATAGCGCCCTTGCCGTGGTAGCAAATGGGATTGGATACAAAACGATTTGCCATGATATGTACCTCCTGTTGTAAAAGTTGAGTCTAACATCGGCCTTTCGCCGACTTCGGTATTATTATATCATAGTAAAATTTTCATTACAAGAAAAAACTGCGTTTTTTTGAGGCTTTGTGTGGCAGACGCTGATTTGGCCTATAAAGTTTACCTGACTTTCGCCGATAGACCTTTGGCGTATTTTGATAATGGCTTCAACCTGTTGCAAGCGAACGATGTGCTGGCAATAACAAGTTCTCTTCCCCAAAACCCGGGAGCGTGTAACAGAACATCTGAATCAAAAGTTATAAAAGAAATTCGAAAACTCCATCAGATCCTGATGACTGGTACGGTGGACGAGTATCGGGAACAGGTCCGCCCCGGTGAGTACCGAACACCAACCTCTCGCGCTCGGGATCGTCAGTTGCTGCCGGCTGGTCAAATCCATTCCAGTCTGGGAGAACTGATCGCGGGCTATGAGCACCAGACCGAAATTGAGCGGAATCACATCCTGGATTTCCATGTCCGGTTTGAGGAGATTTTCCCCTTCGAGGATGGAAACGGCCGTATTGGCAGACTCATTCTATTTAAGGAATGCCTGCGCCACGACATTATGCCCTTCATCATCGACGATAAGCGCCGCCCCCGGTATCTGCGTGGTATCAAAGAATGGCAGGTTGACCGCTACGAATTGGTAGACGTAGTCATGGAAGCCCAGGACCGCTTCGAAGCACAAATTGAACTCCAAAAGCTCTGCGCCCACACCCGCCTTTACCTCCCCACCGACTACAAGGAGGACGGAGCTATGGATATGAAGAAACTCTGCCCCGATGCCGACACCGTCCTGGAGCTGCTGTACAATACCTATTACGAGCACGTGTGCACCGACGAGATCAAACAGACCTTCGATGACCTCTATAACGCCCTGTCCGATAAAACCCTAAAGGAAAAGGACGCTATCATAGACCTTGTCTGTAACCTCTGCCGCCTGCACCAACAATCCGGCTTCATCGCCGCCCTCAAACTCTCCCACCGCCTCTCCCAAGAACTAAAATGCCTAATCCAACGCAAAGGGCCACCCGGTCACCCCGGACGGCCCTGTACGCTAAATAATGTTTAGCGTGATAGGAATGTTCAAACTTTATAGTTTTTAATTTCTTCGGAACTGAATCCTATTAGTTTGAGACTCATACAACGTAGCAGTCCTGCCATTTTGACAACAAGAAACCTTTTATCATCGTGGGCAAAAGTATAATAATACTCATATCCATGTGTGATGGTTCGTCGAAGTTCTTTGATATCCTCAGCAAGGTTGTCGGATGTATAGCGTGTGCCATTAATAAGAATTTCCGAAAATTCATCAAACATGAGTTTGAGTTCATCTTTTAGGTGGAATTTTTTGTCCGCAGCTTTAGCAGGTTCTAATTTTTCGAACAGGTATTCAAAAGCAATAACTTGTTCTATAAATCGCTGTGGTGCATAGGGATTGTTAAATTCACCTAGGTGTCCTAAAGGAATACTTTGAGTAATGCTTGAATCTAGTTCCAGAGAAAGGTGTTGAAGTATTTTAGGAACATAGGTAGTAATTAGAAAACTATAAAAATGAATGTCAAAGTCAAGATGTGAATCGTCAGATACTTGCTTGCAAAAAAATGTTGCTTCAGGCAAGCCGTTTTTCAGAAGAGAAATATGATTAAAGGTGATTTTGGGGCACGCGGTCAGAAACTTTGAAAAGCGCTCCATTAAGGTAACCATTCGTTTACATTCATGAATATCTGCTTCTGCCAATGTGATAATTGTTCTTCCGGCATTATCAAAACCATCAAGCAATCCCAGTGTGTGATTACTCCCAATTATATAATGCAGATTATGTTGATTGGTATTTATATTAAAAGGAAAAGAATAAAGTGTATTTTCTGATGCAGATAGATTAACTCCATTTCTAGACATATCTAGGAAATGGTACTTATATTGAAAAATACTATCCAAGACTTGTGAGTGAAAACATATTTCATTGAAAGTCTCTGTGATATCAAAGCGATGGACAATAAAGCAGGACAAATAAAAAGTATACCCGGAGAAATCGTCGACTAACATAGTGATTTTTCGAGTGTTTTTTCCAAAAAGAATGCATTCACCGGTTAATACAAAATTTCTAGATAATCTATATTCTTGAATGAATGCGTCAAGAATAGCGTCCTGTGAAAATAATTCCATTTGGAAATTATCGATGACAAAGGGTATTTTTGTGTTTTGATAGTCAATAAATCCTTTGTGCATAAAACAGTCAGCTCCTCTACTTGTAAGATGTGAGTTTAATGAGATAGTCCTTGTGGCTTTATTATAACATATGAAAGAATAATGCCGCAATATAGCAACACCGGTCAAACTGTGTTTGACCGGTGAAAATTATTTGATTTCTTGCTCTAATCCCGCGAACAGTTCAGAGTGGAAGAACTCGTCGATGGTAATACCCAAGCCGTCACACAGCTTCTTAATTGTGGATACGGTAGCACTGTTGTTTCTGCCGCTAACGATGTTGTTCACGGTGGACTGCGTAACACCACTAATGCTACTAAGTTTGTTAATTGAAATATCGCGTTCCTGGCACAGTTGAATGATTCTTTGTCGGACAGCTTCGCCTACGGTCATAGGTATCACCTCTTTCTAAGTAAAATGATACCTTTATGTACTTGAAAAGATTACCCCTTTTGAGTTAAAATAACTCAAAAGGGGTGAAACTATGTCTGCATGTACATTTTTTGGTCACCGGGATTGTCCGGAGATGATAAAACCAAAGTTAAGAGGGGTTCTTATTGATCTGATAACCAACCACGGTGTGAATATGTTTTATGTGGGTCATCATGGGCAATTTGATGCCTATGTGTATAGCGAGCTGAAGAAATTAAAACAAGAATATCCCCAGATCACTTACGCTGTTGTGCTGGCCTATATGCCAGGCAAGAAAACAGAATACGACGATTACTCCGATACGATGCTCCCGGAGGGGATCGAGTCCGTCCACCCACACTACGCCATCTCCTGGCGTAACAACTGGATGCTCAAACAATCCGACTACGTCGTCACCTATATCACCCACACCTGGGGTGGAGCCTATCAGCATGCACGAAAGGCAATAGGTCAAGGGAAAAAAGTAATAAATTTGGAAATTGGTTAAATGGTGCTGGTTTATTGGACAGTTATGCTGATATAATCACCTCAGAAGCAGCCGGGAGGTAAAAATCATGGATTATGCAAAAGTGGTTGATATTCAGATCCTGAATTTGGAAGAGCATATATCTAACATAATCATCAATTACGCGCAGATATTCAGTGATGGCAGCAGAAAAGTCTGTAGGAGAAATGTAAAGCATTTGGGTAGTTATTATGAATGCTTTACTCCCAAACCAATTGTCTCTGCAGAGTGCATTGGCAAGGTATACTGCGGTGTGTTGAGAAATGATGCGCGGTTGCTGTTTATCATTAAGCTAAAAGACGGATCGGTTCAATTGATTCAGTCCAGAGAAGGCACCAGTGATTGCCTGAAGCTTTTTGAGTATATGTAAGGGCAGGATGCCTGCCCAATGAAATCAGGGGCTTCCCTCACCGTCAGGAGGGGGTTGACATTTTTTACTTGTGGTTTGTGTTGGGGGAAGTCCGGTGCTGGGGCACCGGACTTTTCCTATATGTTGCCGATTAAGTCCGTTTTGTTGTACGATTTGAAATTTATAATCTATTGTAGAAGGGAGGCTGTTTCATGAAAGTTGGAGAAGTATATTATCCGTCCGGAGAACTTTATTTTGTAGGAAGATATGATGAGACTGCTGTAGACGACGATGGTATGCCATACAAGCTTTATGCGGGAGTGAAATTCTATAAGGATGGAACGGTCTATCAAGAAGGAATTTTCCAGTGGGGTGGATTGTACTATGGAAGACTCTTTTACCCATCCGGGAACCTTAAATTCATAGGCCAATTCAATGATAAACACGGCACGATTACAGGCAAGCAAGTTGTAGGTTATTATGGCCCCTCATATCCGGTTGAGGGCACATTCTATGCAGAAGATGGAACAGTATTGCACCAAGGCAAATTCCAAATTTGCAAAAAGGGTAGCATTGGTTATCCACATGTAGTTGTTCCAGAGGGCTTTGGTTCCCTCAAGTGAGACCGGCAATGAGCAACATTGACCTATGGTGAAATAAAGAGTAAAATAAAAAGAAAGAGTTAGCTGAATGTTAGGAGGTTGGTTTTGATGGGTAAAATTTTGGATCGCGCAATAAAATTTGCAGTACAGGCGCACGAGGGTCAATTCAGAAAAGGAACTCAGATTCCTTATATTTTGCATCCTATGGAGGCGGCTGCGATTGTTGGTTCCATGACAACGGATGAAGAGGTTATTGCCGGTGCTGTTCTTCATGACGTGGTGGAAGATACAGAGACTACCGTTGAAGATGTAATTGCTATGTTTGGTGAACGAATCGGCAGTTTAGTTGCATCTGAAAGCGAAGATAAAAGAGACAACCTTCCGGCTGAATCCACATGGAAGATTCGTAAACAAGAAACGCTCAATCATCTTGTTACAGCAACGGTAGACGTCAAGATGATAGCACTTGGAGACAAGCTTTCCAATATTCGTGCCATATATCGTGATTATCAAATAATTGGCGATGCACTGTGGCAGCGGTTTAATCAAAAGGATAAGAATGAGCATTACTGGTACTATTCCGGCATTGCAAAGTGTATTTCTGAGCTGCGCAACTACCAAGCATACAAGGAATACTGTGACCTAGTTGATAGGACATTTTTATAAAGCCTGTTTTAGGAATTGCTACGGGAGTGATATACTGTGTTTGAGTTTTTTAAAAAGAAGCGAATTGAGAAATATGTCCGTTCTGCCGGTAACTATGTTTCATTTACATTTAAACCGGAGCCGGCCAAAGAGAGATCAAGTGACGTAAAATTCAGTGACCGCGGAATAAGATATAGTTTATCTGAATCCCCAATAGACACTAAAAATACAAGCGATGTGCGATACAGCTCGCAAGAAACTGACCTTGACAGTGGGCGTTTGGGTGGAACACGTTTTAGCGAGTGTTACAGTCTAGATGACAGTATTCCCAATGATGGGGATAGTTTCTTGGCATCGTCAGTGCAGTCCTTCTTGAAGCAAAATAGCGGCAGCCCTAGTTTGAGTAAGCTAGCAAGCAAGTTGGATAGCTATTTGGACCTAACGTTCGTGGATATATTGACCCGGTATATCAATGAAAAGGGCTGGCGTGACTCCAAAGTGTATAAAGCTGCACAAATGGACCGCCGGCTATTTTCCAAAATTATGTCTGACCGGAATTACAAACCTTCCAAGGATACTGCACTATCGTTGGTTATCGCCCTCGAGTTGTCTTTGAAGCAAACGAATGACTTACTCTCTCGTGCCGGGTACACTCTTTCCCACAGCAATAAGCGAGATGTGATAATCGAGTATTTTATAAGAGAAGGTATCTATAACCTTTCGGATATCAACGAAGTTCTTTACCGGCTGGATCAAAAAATAATCGGCAGATAAAATGTCGTATTAAAAGCGACCATTTTTCAATTTGCTTCCGTTATGATTGGAGTACCAATAACGGAGGTGGCAATATGGCAAAGCTTGTAGAGCATGAGGTGTTTGCTTCGGTTGTGGGCGAAAGGGTGAATGATGGTCGGCTGGAACAGTTAGGTGTGTCTGTTGGTGCCGGTACTGGAAACTATGAGGATTGCACCCATTACCTATTAACAAGGCCGGAGCAGTGGGAAGATTTGCTTATGCAATCGTTCCGTATTACACCGGCGCTGACAGGTGGATGGTTGAGCCGGGGGATTACATTTGTTGTGCAAGTGTATATCAAGGATGGTTGTATTGCTGGAGGTCGAATTATCAAATATAAAGAAACCTGCATCGAATGCGGGTTACGGCCTTCGGGTTACGAAATGACACCCACACAGCAGGAACTTAGGATTGTCAAACGGATATTGGAATACTTGATTGAGGATGGTGAATGACTATGACACGATTGGAAAGAAATACACAGATGTTTGATGTGCTGCGGATATTGGAGACAGCATATGAAAAGGGTGATTTTACAGAGTTTGTTTCCCTCTTGACCGAGGATTGTGTTTATGAATCCATGTGGGTCTTAGAACCGTTATGCGGCCGTGAAGCGGTTTCCAGACATTTGTTGGGCAAGGGAAAATCAATTAAAGAGAGTGAAACTTTCCCCAGCTGCTGGATTGTAGAGCTGGTTGGCAATATGAATCCGCTCCCGGAATCGGATATTGTTGTAAATGGCGAGAATAAACGCGCAACGATTGCGTTGGCATATGAGGCCGGAAAGTTCTGCCTAATGATGAGCCAGGAACTGAACGGTGAAACCAACGAGGTGCTGGTGGATTTGAAGCTGACCGAAGATGGCAAGGTCAGTAGAATGGACCTGTGTATGCCGGAACTGTTTAACAGAAACGGGATGTGTCCCCATGTGGTTTTTCTTCCGGCCAATGGTGAAGAAGAAAATGAAGATGCTCTTATCCGAATCAGCGGTGGCTATTTTAGCGAGTTGTATCTTTTTTTAGGCATGGCTGAAGAGGAATTTGACGAGCATGATGACTTGGTGATTCCTATGGAGCATTGGGTTAAAGCATTGGACTTTTGGAAGGACTTTGTAGAAGCGACCGACTATGATGCTTTTATAGAGAAAGCTGCCGGTATCGACTATGGAAAATGGTCCGTTGCTAATAAGTTTGTCATAGAGCGGCTCGGCTGGAGTGGTGCCTCTCTGTGGAAAAGAAGAAGAGAGAATGCGGTTATGCTGGAGGGTCTGCTGGAATGGACGCAGAAACATAAGAACAGCCATGATTGTATTCGTACATATGGATTCTAAGGGGGTGGCTTTTATGAAATATAGATGTGCGTGTTTAGGCCTTGAAGGCATCCTGGAAAACCAGGCATTTGCGGAGTATATTCTGAAAGACATCCGCTATACCATTCCCGGCTTTGGTAGCGATTATGAACTGTGCACGTTTGACCATGGTGTGGAATTTACCCAGTGTTATAAGGGGGATATGAATGGCATCAAACCCATCGGTATGGCTATGCATTTCAGCAGTTTCAGCCGGTGGTCGGTTGTTTTTAATTCTGTAATTGATAACAAACATGTGGCGCATGAATACTGCGTTTCTCCTGTGGGCGATGCCACCCGTCGTTTTCCCATATGCGTTATTTGCCCGGATGTGCTCGCGGAGACTCGGCGCGGCGATGAGCTGTATGGCCAGGTTGCGGCATTCATTGAAAGAGGCACAATTTTCAAGGATGATGCCGAAGTGGACAACACGGTTGTGGCAGAAGATGACCACGCGGTAAAAATTGCTGGCCGCATTTCCCAGATTCAGACACATATATTTGAATTTGAAGATATCAGACGGGAATATTTGGAACTTGATATTGAAACCGACCTAGGCATGATTTCTGGTGTAGTGCTACAGGCAAATCTGGATGCAGTACCGGAAGTAGACGATAGTATTGTTGCCAGAGCATATGTTTCTCTAGATGTGGCAATGCCTCACGAGTCACCCCGCAGTCGTGCTTTCTATGAGAAACCCGATTACCCTGCATTGCCCGGCAGCCGTGCAGACTGTGACTATCAGTGTGGCTATATTCGCAACCATCAAAACGCGATTCGAATCCTAGCCCGTGCAATTGAGCCAGAGGGCGCTTTCCGCTTTGGCAGATGTTGTGCCGAAGAAGTGCAGTTTGTGGACGAGTCCGGTTTGGCACAGATGCTGGATAGATGGACCGTTGTGGAAAAACTGAATTCCATGCTGGCAGATGCTCAAGTAGCAGAGGTTGTTTTGACTGTTGCAGAGAAAAACGGAACAAATTGCTTTCAGAACGGAATCTTGGTTGATGAGTGTGACTATTTGATTGTTGAAACAGATGAAGAAGGTCAGGTTGATAAAATCACACAGCTGTCGGCAGAACATTACGAACATGATAATAATCCTGACCGCTATTTACTGGGTGTTTTGGCAAATGCTATGTGTTACGGCAAATTAGCAATGCTTCGGGATGTGTTGAGCGAGGACTGTTCCTACCGCTCGGATTATTCCGGAAAGAAGGAATATGGCATCCGAGACATCATGGAATCTATTGGCGGTGTTTATGGCAATCTAAACGAAACCAATGCTTATCGTTATGAACTGGTGCCCGCCGATGAAGAGATTGTTGAGGAGGAGAGAGAAGACCTGCCCGGTATCTTTACCGGAACATGGTGCTGCCGCCTTTACCAGGCAGAGAGGCTGGCAGCAGTAATATTCCTGCGCTACGATGCAAATATGAAAATTACGAGCATTCTGCTGAGCAGGAAAAGCAGCTATCTGAAATCCTTTGCAAAGAAATCCGGTCCGAAGGTTGAGGAGAAAGACTTTGTTCCGGTGGATACCCTCCTTCAGCGGCGTTTTAGTACTGAGGATACAATCCGCAATATGCGCCATGACAAAATTGACGCGGTTGATGAAGATGGAGCCTATGTGTGGCAGAAAGCTGATGACTTTATTAAGGATTGGTTCCGGGAGAATAGTTATCGCTTGAGCGACACAGAACTTTTCGATGACTGCATCGGTTATGCCTGCACCCGCAGAGGAGTGGAGTACGCTGTATATGTCTATGCATACGGGAAGCGGAAGACCTCCTTGCTGGATGGTGATTATTGCGCTAAACTGCGCGAGCATTCTTTGAGTAAAAATCGCACCATTCTGGTAATTTATCTCCATGTTACGGCAGAAGAAAATGACGAAGGAGAAACTACTTTCTTTGTTGGCCAGTATAACAGCAAGGACGATGAACCGGAAGTTTGGGAGCTGGGCTGGATTGGCGACAGAAGTGTCATGCTGTTTTATCCGCGGAAAGAAATGGTAGACCTGGGTCGGCGGTTTGAGGCGGCGTATAACGCACAACGGCTAGATATTTTACAGACCTTGTTCTCTTCGGATGTTTCTTTAACCGGCATGGGTAGTGGCACTGCGATGAACGCCGGCCTGTACAATTCCTTGGCCTATCATCATAAGAATCACGGTATGATGAAAACCGGATATATCCGCTTTAACGATGTCGTTTATAGTGAGATTTCCTATATCGAAGATTATTGCTATGTGCATTTTACTGTCAACAAACAGGACCAGATTGATAAGATTATTCTTGAGCCATTGGATGAAAATTATCGGGAACTGTACAAGACTGGTGAATCCTTGATGAGCCACCCGATGGATGATGTGCCTACGCTGGAAAAGGTGGAATTTTTGCCAGCATCTGAACGTTCCAGATTCTCCATGTTGCTTTGGTATACAAACGGGGAGAAACGGCGTTATGATGCTCCCGGTGAGTTCGGCAATGAGGAAGTTGTAAAGTGGCTGAGCAATACATTTACTGATAAAATCTTCCGCAATGGTAAAATCAGCGACAATGTTTATGCGGAACGCACCTGGCTGAGTAGAAACTATCCCAATCCGCATTCCGGTATAGAGTTTATTAATGGCGCCGGTATCTTTGCCGTAGAACTGTATCATAACAGTTATCCCGTAGGTGAATTTAAGTATCGTGACGGAACTGAAATTTTCATCAAGCAGGAAAATGATGACAATGAACCCTGCGCGGTAGGCTATATCCACGACCTGGATCCTGCAAATCCGGTATACTTGCTAGATAAGGAAAAGAAGATTGCCAAAACAATTCCTGCGCAATATCAGCAAACGCCCGTTTTCTGCTATCCCTTCTGTGGAGGCTATTCCGAAGGATTGCTGATGGTTAGCACAATGGGTGAACTGGACCTTCAGTATCATCATAATCGCCATGCCTGCGCTGGTATGTGGGGCTGGGTGGATGCTGACTTCAAGACAGTAATCGAGCCGAAATATGTTTATGCTATGAACTTCTGGAACGGACGAGCCATTGTTTGTAAGGGCGAATGGAGCACTGTAGAGAAGGATGGCAGGTTGCAGTATTGGTGCGAAAATGAAGGCTGGGGTGTAATTGACCAGCAGGAAAAGGAACTCGTTCCCTGCCGGTTCGATGAACTCTATGAGATTGACGGCACCAATCGCCTGTACTTTGTGCATGAAGGCGGTTGGAAAGAAGGCCATTATGCTATTTATGATGTGCAGGAACAGCAGGTAATCCTGGAGTTGGATTTCAATTTCGATATGGGTTATATGTTTAACGAGTGCTTTGTGGCTGATGGCGACATCCTGGTATTCATGGATCATCTTCCCGGTAAGGGCGAGGATTTAATCTATGCGTATGACCTGCACGGCAAGAAATATGTTGCCTATGCTGAAAGCTATACTGAGCGCACCCTGAACGGCGAAAGCAAAGTGGTCGTCAACAAAGACGGTCAGGATATTATCGTTTTTTAAAGCAATGGAGCGGATAATGTAGAAATTGCAAATCAGCATTCATGGCAGAAAGGAGGGCAATATGAAATATTACTCATATTCGGTAAAAGATGTTTTGACGGAGTACTTTGGCGCAGACCCTCTCACTGCGATGCGGAAGAAATCACAAACATCACTGGGTCCGGAACATTACAAACACCTGATTCCTCTCAGCTGGCAATATGCGGACGGGCAGGTTATGCATTTGTTTTTAGACCATAAGTTTCTGATTCGTACCGTTATTGAAGATGATTACATCGCTTACATATACCAGGAAGGTAGTCAACAATGCGCACTTCTGCTGTTTATAACAGACGAAGATAAAGGCCCGTTTTCTATCAGCACAAATTATGCTTGTGAAATAATCAATAAGTGGCAGGCAAAAGGCTATAGGGCCAAGATTGTAAGCCACAGTGTTGCAGTCGAGAGATACGGTCAAACGAAAAACTTCCGGCTTTTACACCATGTTGCCTCCGGAAAAGGAGCCCATATTTACACACTTGTTGAGAACAATGGGACGTCTTTGTTGGTGTATGATATCCATAATTGTTGGCCGGAATACTACAAGAAGATAATTGCTGTTTCCGCGTCAAAGGATATCCGCGAATACAAATGCCTCTTTGAACCGACAGTGCGCATTACCGCGGGTCAGGAAAAGCAAAAGAAAACCATTGCGACGGGCATTGAAGCCGTAGCAGAGTTCTTTAAGGAGAATTTTTCGGTTGGCGCATACTATCGGGAATTCAAGAATACAGGCATTTACAATCGTGTTCTGATAGCCGGAGAAAAAGGAATTGATATTTGGGTCAATGTGCGCAATTTGATTACAGAGATTAATGTTTATGACCGGGATGCAGCACCGCTAATCAAATGGGATGTTGGAAAGCAGACACAAAGCTTGGTAAATCAAGTTCCTCCACTGCAAAGCGTCCGGGCCTTGGACATTACACAAATGCATGGCTATGCTGTGCAAATGACTTATGCCGACGGAACAATCCGCAATTACTATTTGAAGAATTTTGAGACCCGTAGGATTCCCGATGTGGTCGAAATTGATGGATGTACATTTGATGAGCGAATCTTGAAAAGCGTGTCCATCAAAGGAAACGGAATTTGCTTCGATAATGGTTATGTTGTTGCTGCCCATATTCTGTTTTACAGAAGTTATCGGCAGCTTCAGGCGGCGAGCGCCCGGTCAAAGGGCTATAAGGATATTCTGAAGCCACAGTATATGCTGCCGCTTTTAGAATTCAAGTCTCATTTCCAAACACAGTATTATTGGGGGCTTCCCGGCGAATGCTATGGCCCTCTGGACGCAATGCTGTCTTCGGATGGGCGGAGAATTACGGACATCTCTTTTTCAGGATATGGCTTCGACAAATGGTGCGGTAACAAAGCGTGTCGTGTTTGCGTTGAACCCACAGGACTTTACGGGTTCATCCTGGAGGACGGATCGTGGCTTGCACCTCCCGTATATGAGGAAGCCGAGCGTTTTGAAGGCGGATGCATCAAGGTTAAACGCAAGGAAAATGGCGTTTCCACACAGTATCTTTTGACGCCGGATGGCGAAGAAATACCCTTCAAATACAATCTTGACACCCAGCATTTTTGGGAGGGATCACTATGTCCTTTCAATGCTGCAGAGAAACCTGTTACAGCACCGCATCCCGGTTATTATTGGGATCATGATTATGATGATGTGACTGCGGGCTTATGGGGATATGTCGATATCAATGGACAAGTTATTGTCCAGCCCCAGTATGTTTACGCAGTTGGTTTTTACAACGGCGGCGGTGAGCGTGCAGTTGTTGCGAAACTGATTAACGGCAAACTGTATTGGGGTGCAATCGACACGACCGGCAAAGAGGTTATTCCCTGCCAATACGAATCCCTGTATACCCGGTTGGGAGATGCGTTTGCGTTCCGACGTTACGGTGAAAACCTGTATGGTATTATGGATCTGGATGGTAATGTCATTGCTCAGCCGCTGTTTGAGTTCTTCGAAGCATATGACGAAAAACACCGCTTGCTTACTGTTGGTGAAGATGAGGACACCCTAGGTGTTTACTCGTTGGAATTGCAAAAAATGATTATCCCGGCAGAGTATGACTGTATTGATTATGGTGACCATATTATCAGCTGCGAAATCAAGTATACAGCGAAGGAACGCTATTTCAATTACGCCGCTGAGGAATTGGATTTTTCCCAGTATGACAGCGTGAGCGAGTATGAAGGATTACTGCGAACCTGGAAAAATCAAAAGTGCGGTTTCATTGAGTTGGACGGCACGGTGGTTATTCCCAATATTCTGCAAGGCGGCTTGAGCAGCGATTGCCTGACGCTCTACCGGAAAGGGTATGTTATCAGCGGGGAATATCAGAAACTGGGTGTGTCAACGCTTGATGGTCGTATTATCGTGCCTGAGGAGTACACAGAGATTGCTGCGAAGGATAACTTTATTATTGCATCTAACCGGATTTCGGGGAATTGGTGCATTTGCGATACACTGTATGCCTATGACGGCACCCCAATCCTTAGCGGCCCATATCGAAAGATGCTATACCACAGTGATAGTCAACAGCTAACTGCGGAGACACCGTATGGCATTGAACATTTTGGGGTAATTGGAGGAGAAAAGGATGGAACTTGAATTTTGGCTAACAATCTGCTTGGATGTGGTCTACGTATGATTTACATCAAGGGGATTCGACTGCAAAGCGGTTACGAGCCGGATTACTATCCGTTTAATATTCCAGCGGTGCGCCATCTGGAGAAAATCGGCAACCTTACACTGGAAAAGCCGGTTACATTCTTTGTGGGTGAGAACGGAACAGGTAAATCAACGCTGATTGAAGCAATTGCAGTAGCTATGGGATTTAACGGTGAGGGAGGGTCCAGAGACTTTTTCTTCTCCACCCAAGACACCCATTCTGAACTGTGCGATTATCTTACAATCAGTAAATCTGTGTGGCCCAAAGATGGCTTCTTTCTCCGGGCAGAGAGTTTTTACAATACAGCCAGCTATTTGGATCAGAATAGCACCTTAGCACGATATGGCGGTGTTTCTTTCCATGAGCAGTCTCACGGTGAATCCTTCCTGGCACTTGCGATGAATCGCTTTGAAGGTAACGGCCTGTATATTCTTGACGAGCCGGAGTCTGCACTTTCACCGCAACGGCTGATGTCGCTGCTGGTGGTTATTGATGAACTGGTAAAGGATAATTCCCAGTTTATCATTGCCACCCATTCGCCAATCCTGATGGCCTATCCGAATGCAGATATTTTGGAATTCTCCGAAAAAGGCATTCAAAAGGTCAGCTACCGGGAAACGGAGCATTATAAAATTACCAAGCAGTTTATTGATATGCCAGAACGGATGGTAAAGTATCTACTTAGCGACTAAGTATGTACGTAGCTGTTGCAAAAGGCGTCAGAAAAGGATTTATATAACGAAAGAAGGGAGAATACTATGTCGAACATCAAAGAATGGAAATATTGCGTTGTTGGTAATATAACCAAATCCCATATAGACAAAAACGGAGTTGTGCGATATGGCACTCCCGCATTTACTGGTGGAACGAAAGTTTATCTTTGTGGCAAGTACTGGGATTCCTCAAGAGAAACAATCACTGTGATAGGAATGACCAGAGGCAAGAAATACCATGTAATCGATACTGTGCCTACGCATATTGAAAATGTACGATGCTCAAAAGCATACCATCCGGCCGTGCTTAACTTGATGAATAATTGGGAAATGTATGATTTGTGGTGGGGCAATTCAGCGGAAGACAAGAAGGAAGCCGTTGAATTTACACACAAGTGGCATGCCGAGTTCAGCGAATCACCGATTCCGGTACTGCTGCGTCTTATAAATCAGAGGAAAGGCGTTATTTTGCTTGATGGTTATAGTGGATGCGGGAAAACGTTCCTCTTAAAGCAACTCAAGTTAAAATCTGCACGGCCGGTTTACCTGTTCTCATATGAGAATGTAGTTGATGAAATCATACGTGCTGCAAAGAATGATGAAGATAGTGAAAGCTATTTACTGAAACTGTGCGAGGAAAACTGCATTATTGGAATTGAGGATGTTGACTACTTGCGGGGAAAAGAAGCAACCCAAGCGTGCTTGGTAGCCATGGTTCAAACAGCTGCCAAGAAGCATCTGGTGATTCTAACTGGCAATAATGTTCAAACAAGGACGCCCGCTTTAGCCAGTCTGTGCAACGAAGATATTATTATTTACCCTAACAGGGAGGATAGCTAACATGCCTTTTGAAATTGTTAGAAACGACATAACAAAGATGGCTGTGGATGCTATCGTGAATACAGCAAATCCCAGACCGGTTATTGGTGCGGGAACGGATTCTCGGATTCACGAAGTTGCGGGGCCTGAGCTTTTGAATGCACGGCAGATTATTGGTAGCATTGAAGTGGGTCATGCAGCGATAACACCTGCGTTTAGGCTAAATGCTGCGTATGTTATTCATACGGTTGGCCCGGTCTGGTTGGATGGCAACCATGATGAAGAAATGCTTCTAAGAAGCTGCTATGAGAACGCCTTAATCCTGGCTGTACAGAATGGCTGTCAGTCTGTTGCGTTTCCTCTCATTTCCGCCGGTAACTATGGCTTTCCCAAGGACAAGGCATTACAGATTGCAATCACGGTTTTCAGCGCCTTCTTGTTGGAGCATGAGATGCAGATATATCTAGTGGTATTCGACCGCGATTCCTTCAAATTGTCAGGGAAACTGTTCCAGAGTGTCGCCAGTTACATAGATGAATACTATGTGGAATCACATGACCCTTGCAAAGGATATTTGGAGGAGAATCGCCGACGCATTCGACACCGCCGAGAGATGGAGGTGTGCGAGAGTAGCGCGGTTTTGGAGATTCCTTATTGCGCTGAAATGGACGAATTACGTCCGTGCGCAACGATGGCTGCTTCTAAGGCGATGTCTCTTGAGGACATGCTTAAGAAGGCAGATGTGGGCTTTACGGAAACCCTTTTGAATCTGATTGATAAGACCGGAAAGAAGGATTCAGAAATTTACAAGAAGGCAAATATCTCTAAGCAACACTTCTCTAAGATTCGCAATAACCCCAATTACAAACCCACAAAGCCTACAGCGATTGCGTTGGCGCTTGCTTTAGAGTTAAACTTGGATGAAACAAAGGATTTAATCGGCCGGGCAGGTTATGCTCTGACCAATAGCAGCAAGTTTGATTTAATCATTCAGTTCTTTATTGAACAGGGCAACTACAATGTAGTTGAGATTAATATTGCGCTTTACGAATTTGACCAAGTCCTTTTAGGTGCATAACATATAAATTTTGAGGAGGTGCCTATAAATGGGCCTTGCTGGCTATGACTTAAGCCAATATCCTCTTGAGGAGCATTACAGGCGCTGTCGCCGGTATATGAACAGCATGGACTGGGATGAAATTTCGGACGCAATCGCGAAAAAAGGAACAATTGCCGTCGATGTTTCTGATGCGATTTCACTTTTTCCACATCTAGAGTTGGATTCTGAATACCAGCTAATTTGCTATATGACATCCGAATATCATGGCATCTTCGGCAGGGTAACAGCAGTCAATAAAGCTGATGACTGGATTCCACAGTGTGAGATTGATAAAGATTTTCGTCCACGCAATTCAGGGAATAAGCTTTTCCTTCCTGAGTGTGTATTACCTCCAATGGAGGCGATATTTAATGATGGTTCTGCAGAGGGATATTTTGAAGCGGTTCTATTTTCCTTGTTTATACATGCATTACCTCGGGCATGTTTGCTTCGTGACCATTGGACGTATATTATGAATACGTTACCGGACAACTACGAAAAGAAGTGGGAATATCAAGTGACCTTAGCTGATTACAGTCCGCGATATTCAGACCAGACAATTACTGCACTAAACCGCATTTTGGAAAATGGGATGAGTGGTTCTGATGGCAAAGACCGTATTTACTTATCACGATTTGAGTTTTGTAAAAATGTAAATGAATACTTGTTAAAAACAGTCATAAGAACAGGGCGACCAATAGATACGAAGCATATTACTGAAAGCAAGCGGTACAGTGAAAAGAGAAAATGCTGTGTATTTACAGAGTCTTGCTTGCTAGTGGCAAGAGAAAAGTACAGCGTTTTAGAAAAGTCCCCTGACAGTTGACCAAATAAACATGAAAACCTCCTATAATGTGGGTGTAAGCTAAAACACACGACATTATGGGAGGTTTTATTATGAAAAAGAATTTGACAGAGATTGTATTCATCCTAGACCGCAGCGGTTCTATGGCAGGTCTGGAAGGCGACACTATTGGCGGATTCAACGCAATGATTGCGAAACAGAAGTGGGAACCTGGTGAGGCATTGGTCAGCACGGTGTTGTTTGACAACGAAAACGAGGTCATCCACGACCGGGTGGATATTCAGAAGATTGAGCCCCTGACAGATAGGGACTACTATGTACGGGGTTGCACCGCGCTTCTGGATGCGGTTGGTGGTGCTATCCATCATATTGGCAATGTCCATAAGTATGCTCGCGAAGAAGACCGTCCTGAAAAGACATTGTTTGTTATCACGACAGATGGCATGGAAAATGCCAGCCGTAAGTACTCTTACGACCGGTTGAAAATGATGATTGGGCATCAGAAAGAAAAATATGGATGGGAGTTCGTTTTCTTGGGTGCCAATATTGATGCTGCGAAGGAAGCAGCTCGGTTCGGCATTGATGCAGATTGCGTGGCAGATTACCATGCCGACAGCAAGGGAACTGCGGTGATTTATGAAGCGATGAGTGAAGTTGTTTGTAACGTTCGTGCATCCCGGCCTATGGGAAAGGAATGGAAGCGCAGCATCGACGAGGATTATAAGAAGAGAGGAAAGTAATATGTATGGAGCGATTTTGGGAGATATTATCGGCAGCCCTTATGAATTCGACCAAGGAAATAAGAGCAAAGAGTTTCCTCTGTTTTCAGAAGAATCTATATTTACAGATGATACTGTGATGACCATTGCTGTGGCAGATGCGGTTATGGATATTTTGTGCGAGGCTCATGGCGGCCGGAGTAAAATGATTGCATCCATGAAGAAATTCGGGAGAATGTTCCCTCGGGCAGGTTATGGCAGCATGTTCCGTCGCTGGCTACAGTGGGATGAGCCACAGCCCTACGGAAGTTACGGCAATGGTTCAGCAATGCGTGTTTCCAGTGTCGCTTGGCTTTTCGATGAGTTAGATTCGGTACGAGCTGTTGCGAGATTGTCTGCAGAAGTCAGTCATAATCATCCGGAGGGCCTCAAGGGCGCAGAAGCAACGGCGAGTGCTATTTTTCTGGCACGAACTGGTAGCACAAAGACGGAGATTAAGACTTACATTGAGGAGAACTTTGGATACAACCTAAGCCGAACCTGCGATGAGATTCGACCCGATTATCACCATGTGGAAACCTGTCAGGAAACCGTTCCTGAAGCGATTACAGCATTCCTGGAGGGGAAATCCTTTGAGGATGTGATACGAACAGCAGTATCCTTGGGCGGTGATTGTGACACCCTGACCTGCATAGCTGGCAGCATCGCTGAAGGTTACTATGGTGTGCCGGAAGAGTTGAAGCAGGAATGTCAGGGGCGGCTGCCAGAGCCGTTAAGAGCAGTATTAGACCGCTTTGATAAGGCACTGAGAAGTAACTGTTTATGATGAACATCAATAAAAGCAGCGTCACCGATTGAGGTGATGCTGCTTTTTCTATCGAAGTAATAGATTGAATTCCGAGAAGGATTTCCTGTAGAAGAGAAAAAGTGACGGAATTCGTCACATAGCCGTTGTGGTCAAATTATGGTCAAATTATAGTCGTGAGGTTCCACAGACGGAACCGGCAAAAATATGAGTTCGGAAAAATGGCATTTAAGAGGAAAAAACCACCATTTTGGCAAAGAAAAAGTCCTGAAAACCGATGGTTTTCAGGACTAGATGGTGGAGATAAGCGGGATCAAACCGCTGACCTCTTGAATGCCATGTGCTCCAGTGACGGACAAAATGAATATTATTGGATATAATGGTCTAAATAGTCTAAAAATCAAGAATAAAAATACATTATATGATAACTGGTATACAGTGTTTCGTCGTGTTTCAAGAATAATTCAAGAAGAAAAGTTGCGGGCTAACGCAAAAGTTGCGGGCTGCCTGCACGAGAAAGGACGAAACTATGGAATACTTATCTGCAAGGGAAACCGCTGAAAAATGGGGCGTTTCCATGACTATGATCAGAAGATACTGCACACAGGGCAGAATCCCCGGCGCGGTATACCGGGATGGCGTTTGGCGCATCCCAGAGGACGCAATCCGTCCTACACGGACAGTTTTGGAGTATACATCCGAGGCTGAGTTGCCAGAACTGGCCAAAAAGCTGCAAAATCAGAAGAAAAAGCGGAATTTTCATGGATTGTACGATTTTGCGGTAATTGACCTTACATACTCGTCTTCCCGTATGGCGAGCTGCAGACTGACCCGCCAGCAGGTGGAAACCATCTTCAAGAAAGGCAAGGT
>JAZOQT010000054.1:0-32489 GCA_045656245.1 Faecousia sp. | reverse complement strand
TAAAAGTTTGCTTAACAATGCGATCCTCAAGTGAGTGGAAGGTGATAATAACCACTCTTCCCCCGGGTCGCAATAAGGATACGGCGGACTTGATTGCCGGAGCAATCACATCCAACTCGGCGTTGACCTCAATGCGCAAGGCTTGAAAGGTTCGCATTGCCGGATGGTGTCCGCCATCTCCGTGGCGCGCCGGAACAGAGTGTTTAATGATTTCAACCAGTTCCCCTGTGGTCTCAATCGGGCCCGTTTGCCGTGCGCGGATAATATTCGATACAATTCGAGAAGAAAAACGCTCTTCTCCGTAATCAAAGAGGATTCTGCGCAGCTCCTCGTATGACCATGTGTTGACAATTTCTCTGGCAGTTAGGGCATCGCCATTGTCCATACGCATATCCAGGGGGGCGTCTGCCATGTAGGAAAAGCCCCGTTGGCCGTCATCCAGCTGGGGGGAAGACACGCCCAGGTCCAGAAGGATTCCGTCCACCGCCTCAATGCCCAGGGTATCCAGCACATTGGCGATTTCACAAAAATTGGAATGCACCAAGGTTACCCGGTCTTTTACCGGCTCCAACCGTTTGGCAGCGGCCGTCAAAGCAACACTGTCCCGGTCTATACCGATGAGCTTGCCTGTGGTCAACCGTTTGGCGATTTCCAGGGAATGCCCTGCCCCGCCCAATGTGCCGTCCACATATATGCCGTCAGGCTTGATATCCAAACCCTCCAGACATTCCTGTAAAAGCACGGATACATGATGAAACTCCGTCATAGCCCAATCGCCTCCAGAGAAGCCAGCAGCTTTTCGGGGGTAAGGTTCTCTGCCTCGAAGGCAGCAAATTCTTCTGCGTCCCAGATTTCTGCCTGTCCTGCCCTGCCCACAATCATCACATCTCTGCGAATGCCGGCATAGTCCAAAAGGAACTGGGTAAGACCGAACCGGAACTGTTTATCCGGCTCGCACTGGGTTGCGTTCATAAAAATCAAGCTGGTGGCCGCGCCCTTTTGGGAAATGGGCAGCGCATTGTAGTTTTCACTTAATACCTGCCAGTCCGGTGCGGTGTAGACGGTAAGACACCGATGACCGCAATTTACACCCAAAGTAACAACAAAGTCGCTTCCCAACTCCCCTCGCAGCTTGGCGGGGACAAACAGACGGTTTTTATCGTCCAATTTTGCAGAAAATTTTCCAATCACGGGTCTCACCTCCTCCATTTCGCTCCACTTTACTACACTTTTACTCCACTTAATGACAGTATAATCAATGTTAACAAAAAATGCAACACTTTTTTTCAAGTTTTTTCAACTTTTTTCGGAAAAACACCCTGTTTTTCCAATTTTAGAACAGTTGTTCTAAAATAATTAACCATGGAAACAGATTTCCCCTGCCTCCAAACAGCACGCAACTTTTCCGTTCTTCTTGCCTGTGCGGAGCAAATGCTCTGCCAGGGGGCCCTCCACCCGCTGCTGAATCAGTCGCCGAAGCTGACGGGCCCCGTCCTTTGTATTGCACTGCGTCGCAAAATAGGCTGGCAGCTCCTCCGCCACTGACAAGGTTACTCCTGTCGCCGCCACACGGTTCTGCAGCTGGGTAAGATACCGTCTTCCGATATCCTCCATGGTTTTGCTCTCCAAAGGCTTAAAACACACGATTCTGTCAAGCCGTCCCAAAAATTCCGGTGTAAAGGCCCGGCGCAGCTCCTCCTGCACCTGCCCGTCCTTCCCTTTGGGGCAAAAACCCAAGCCATCACTGCGAAGCTGGCCGCCAATGTTGGAGGTGATGACCACAATGGCATTTTTGAAGCTGACACGGCGGCCTGTGGAGTCGGTCAATTCTCCCTCCTCCATGATTTGCAACAGGATTCCCGCCACATCGGGGTGGGCTTTTTCCAGTTCGTCCATCAGCACCAGACAGTAGGGACGGCGGCGTACTGCCTCTGTCAGCTTGCCACCCTCCTCGTAGCCCACATACCCGGGAGGCGCGCCAATCAGGCGGGATACCGACTGTTTTTCCATATACTCTGTCATATCCAGGCGAATCATGGCATCCTTAGTCCCAAACAGTTCCTGGGCGAGGCAGCGGCAAAGCTCAGTCTTGCCTACGCCGGTATTCCCGGTAAAGAGCATACAGGCCACGGGACGGTTTTCGTCCCGAATCCCGCAGAAGCCCCGGCGTACCGCCTCTGCCACCGCCTGCACCGCCTCCTGCTGTCCTACCACCTGGCTGCCCAGCAGATTCTCCAAATCCAAGAGTCTTTGCCGCTCATCTGCCGTCAGCCGTCCCACAGGTATCCCCGTTCTTGCCGACACCGCCCAGGCAACATCTGCGCCGGTAACACTGCGGCTGCGTCGGTTCTCTCCGGTGCGAACGGACATTTTCTGCATTCTGTCCCGCAGCTCGGCCGCCCGTTCAAACCGGCTTTCCCGCACTGCTTCGTTTAATTCCTGCTCCAGGTCCTGGCGCAAGCCGTATTTTCCCAGATTGATTTCCTCCATACGGGCATGGGCCGCGCCCTCGTCCAGCAAATCGATTGCCTTATCTGGCAGGTACAGGTCCGGCAAATACCGCACAGAGAGCTGTATCGCCTCTTTCATAGCCTCCTCTGTAATTCGCAGTCGGTGATGCCGCTCCAGCCCCGGCTTGAGCCCCTTGAGAATGGCCATGGTGGTCTCCTTGCTGGGCTGTTCCACAGTAACGGGACGGAAGCGCCGCTCCAGGGCAGAATCCTTTTCGATATATTTACGATACTCCTCCCGGGTGGTTGCGCCAAGCATTTGTATTTCCCCCCGGCCCAACGCCGGCTTCAGAATGTTTGCCGCGTCAATTGCGCCTTCAGCCGCACCGGCTCCCACAATGGTATGCATCTCATCTACGAACAGAATTACATCGCCGGTTCTGCGGATTTCCGCCAGCAAATCCCGTAGCCGTTCTTCAAACTCTCCCCGATACTTGGTACCGGCCACCAAATTGGCCATATTCAGACTGATGAGCCTCTTTTCCTTTAACTGGGGCGGTACGTTGCCCAATGCCATGCGCTGGGCAAGCCCCTCGGCAATGGCAGTTTTGCCCACCCCCGGTTCTCCTACAAGGGCAGGGTTGTTCTTGTTCTTTCGGCACAAAATACCGATTACCGTTTCAATCTCCCGGTCTCTTCCAATCACCGGGTCCATATTAGATGCCTTCTGCACCAAATCCTCGCTGAATTGCTCCAAAAGCTTCGTGGAAACCGCCTCCTTTTTCCCTTTTACAGGGCTGCTGCCCTGCCACTTCAAATATTCCAAGGTTCTGGTAAATGCCTCATTGCTGTCAATATCCAAAACCGTCAGCAAATCCAATGCGCCGCAGCGGGGATACCGCAGAATTGCCATGAGTATGTGCAGCGCTGTTACCTGCTTTACCCCCAGATTCCTCGCCTCTTTTGCTGCGTTGGACAAAATCTGCCGGGCAGTGGCTGTCAGTCCCTGAGGCAGCGGCATTCCCGGCTTTCCCGCGCCGTACAGCACGGAAAACAGCTTTTCAGTAAGCGCTCCCTGCAAGCCCATGGTGTATAAAATTTGCCCTGCCCAATCCCCCTGCCGCAACATAGCCATTAACAAATGCTCGCTTCCCACATAACTGTGGCCGAAGTTTCGCGCCTGCTGCGCCGCAGACACAATCAGATCCACCCCATCCTGGGCGTACCGCATACCGTCCCCCTCCTTTATCCGAAAATCTTTGACGAAGAGAGGAAAAAATATACACCTGATGTAAAAAAGGAATTGCTTTTTTGAAAATTCATGTTAGAATAGACATGCATATATGTATGCACCATCACACATAATGGAGGGAAAATCATGGCTTACAATATTACTGATGCTTGTGTCAAGTGCGGCGCTTGCGCTGACAACTGCCCCGTAGAAGCTATTTCCGAGGGCGAAGACAAGTTCGTCATCGATGCCGATGTTTGTGTCAGCTGCGGTGCCTGCGCCGACAACTGCCCCGTTGAGGCTATCGAGGAAGGCTAATTCTTCCAAACCCACAGTCAGTCTGCACGTTCTGGTTTCCGGACTGTGCAGGCTGATTTTTTATGGAGGTAACCATGGAGTATTTGCACAACCATATCACACTGGAAACCCCAACCGGAACATTTCCCATCACCACAGACTCCATGCTCTTATCCGCCTTCGCCAAGCTGCCGGCAAAGGCAAAGGTACTGGATTTGGGCTCCGGATGTGGCACCCTGGGGCTCTTGCTTTGCGCGAACCACCCGGACTGCCATGTAACCGGTGTGGAAATCGACAGCTGCGCCCACCAGGGGGCGCTGGACAATATCCGCCGCAACAGCCTTTCAGATCGCCTGACAAGTATATGCGCTGATTTGCGCGCAATCCCCACTTTGTTCCCGGCAGGGAGCTTTTCCTGCTGTGTTTCCAATCCTCCTTACTATACCGGCGGCCCTGCCAGCAAAGCCTGTCCCCAGGCGCGAAGAGATGACAGCTGCACCACGAAGGAGCTGTTTGACTGCGCAGCTTGGGCGCTGCGCTACGGCGGCAAATTTTATGTGGTGCAGAAGCCGGAGCGGCTGGCAGAATTGTGCGCCTGCGGCGTCAACGCCGGTCTTGAGCCGAAAAAGCTGTGTCTGGTGCGCCACCGTCCGGATAAGGAAATCGCACTGGTGCTTCTGGCCTGCAAGAAAGGGGCAAGACCCGGGCTGACGGTAGAAGAGCTGTCCCTGACCGATGTCCATGGCAATCCCACAGATACCTACCGGAAAATCTATCACATTGAGGAGTAAGCATATGGCAGGAATGTTATACCTGGTCCCCACGCCCATCGGTAACTTGGGGGACATTTCCCAGCGCTGCCGGGAAACCTTGGAAAATGCGGATTTCATCGCTGCGGAGGATACCCGGGTTTCCTTGAAGCTGCTGAACCATTTGGGCATAAAAAAGAGCCTTGTCAGCTACTACGAGCACAACAAGGCAAGCAAAGGCACTGTGATTTTGGAGCGGATTTTGTCGGGAGAAACCTGCGCGCTGGTATCCGACGCCGGAAGCCCCGCCATCTCCGACCCCGGCGAGGATTTGGTAAAGCAGTGCGCCGCCGCAGGCATAACTGTATGCGCCATTCCCGGCCCCTGCGCCGTGATTACGGCATTGAGCATCTCCGGTCAGTCCACCGGGCGGTTTTGTTTTGAGGGCTTTTTGTCCACTGCAAAGAAAAGCCGCCGGGCGCATTTGCAGGCGCTGAAAAATGAGGAGCGGACCATGGTGTTCTACGAAGCGCCCCACAAGCTTCTGTCCACTCTGGAGGATATGGCGGAGGTCTTTGGCTCCGACAGGCCCATCAGCCTGTGCAGAGAGCTGACCAAACTTCACGAGGAAGTGATTCGCACCACGTTGGGACAAGCCATTGATGGCTACCAAGAAAACCCTCCCAAGGGAGAGTTTGTGTTGGTGGTGGCAGGCGCCCAGCCTGTAGAGGTCCAAGCCCCCTCCCCCCAGGACGCCGCCCAACGGGTAGCGAAGCTGATGACCGAGGGTTTAAGCCGCAAGGACGCCATTCGCACTGCCGCCAAGGAATTGGACCTGCCGAAGAACGTGGTTTACGAAGCCGCTCTGACACTGGATGCATAAAAAAACGCCGCTCAAATGAGCGGCGTTTTTTAACTTATCCCTTATCAATAACGACCCATATTCCGGACACAGGCCTGGCAAACATTCTTGCCCTTATAAGTAACCAAGCCCTGGGAGGATGCGCAAAATACACAGGAAGGTTGGAATTTTTGAAGAATGATGCGGTCATTCTCCATGTAGATTTCCAGTTCGTCCTTTTCGGCAATATCCAATACCCTTCTCAACTCGATGGGTAAAACGATTCTGCCCAGCTTATCAACTTCGCGAATGATTCCTGTGGACTTCATAGCGGTCCGCCCCTTTCTAGGATTTGGAATGGAATAAAATAACGAATTATTTTATTTATCATCATTATAGTGTATTTTTATGTATCTGTCAAACATTTTTTCCAATTTTGACAAATTTTTTGTAGATTTTTCCAGGAATTTTCCCCCAATGTAGGCATATATTGCACCGAGGGAGGAATGTTTATGGTTATGAGCTGGGTATGGACAGGCATCCTGATAATTGCCATTGTGTCCGCTTTTTGCACCGGTCAATCCGGCGCATTGGCAGCAGGCATCTTGCAGGGCGCGCAAAAAGGCATCACTGTCAGTATGTCCCTTGCAGGGGCCATCTGCCTTTGGACAGGGGTAGGCGCGCTGATGGAGCGCGGCGGAATCACCAATCTGCTGTCCCGGCTGCTAAAGCCACTTTTAAACAGGGTATTCCCCTCCTCCCGTAAGGACCCTGTCCTTGCAGGCGCAATCAGCAGCAATATTTGTGCCAATTTCCTTGGCTTGGGAAACGCCGCAACACCCATGGGTATCCAGGCAGCGAAGCGTTTGGTCAATCCAAAAGCGCCCACCGTTGCAACCGACGAATTATGCCGTCTGATCGTATTGAACACCGCATCCATACAGCTGATTCCTGCCAATGTGGCGGCCATACGGGCAAGCCTGGGCAGCAACGCGCCCTTTGACATTTTGCCAGCCGTTTGGATCAGCTCAATTTGCTCTGCCGCGCTGGGAGTAGGCGCAGCATGGGTCATGGGAAAGGCAGTGAAGAATGGTTGACTATGTAGTACCTATACTCCTGCTGCTCTCTTCCCTGCTGGTGCTGCGAAAGAAAGAAAACGCATACAGCCTGCTGTTAGACGGCGGCGCCCAGGGGCTCAAGCTGCTGGTGTCCATTGTGCCGGCGCTGGTTATGCTGCTATGCGCTGTAACCGCACTGCGCGCCAGCGGCGCTATGGACATACTCTGCAATCTCCTGTCGCCTGTATTTCGGATTTTTGGCATTCCGCCGGAAACTGCCATGCTGGTTCTTGTTCGCCCGTTAAGCGGCAGCGCTGCCCTTGCGGTAGGCGCGGAGCTGATGGCCCAGTACGGGCCGGATTCTATGGTAGGCCGAACCGTGGCGGTAATGCTGGGCTCTACGGAGACCACTTTTTACACCATCAGCGTCTATTTTGGGGCGGCAGGCATCAAAAACACCCGGTATACCCTTCCCGCCGCGCTGTTTGCGGATTTTGTAGGGTTTTTGGCCGCCTCCTGGAGCGTAAGATTATTCTTCCGCTGAAGGCTTCGCCAGGTCGTTGGTGTCCAGCGATTTGCGATAAACCACAAATCGCTGAAACAAAAATTCCGTAACAAGATTCAAAGCCATATTAACTGCGGTTACCAGATACTCGTTCCAGCCCTGGTCGCTTGCAAGATAATGCTCCAGCAGGGTACTTAAAGGCGTAAACACACAGTAATAACCGAATACCAGCAGCATGGACCGGGCCACATTGTCGTCGGATTTGAAGGTATATCGGCGGTTAAAGGTAAAGTTCCACAGGACAGATGCCACCAGCGCAATAAGGTAGGACAGCCAGTATTGCAGGTGAAACACCTCGTTGAGCAGAGCGAAGCCCCCCATTTGGATAATGCCTGCAGAAATGGAGAACAGCAGAAACTTTACGGAGCGCCACAATTCTTTTTTATTCATACGTACCTCCAAAAACTCCCGCAGCAATCGCTGCGGCAGTTTTATGTTTTTCTTTATTCCTCGTCTTCGTCTTCGTCGTCTTCCCAGGAAAATTCCAGGGTTTCGCCGCACTTGGAGCAGACGATAGAGCCCTTCTCCAGGGTTTCCTCGTCGAAGGTTATCACTTCGCCACAGGGGCAATGCACCTCGTAAATGGTGGTATCCTCATCGCCGTAGTCGAAGCCTTCCTCGTAGTCGTCGTCATCGTCGTCATCTTCGTCCCAGTCGTCGTCATCATCTTCGTCGTCATCGTCGTCCTCGTCCAGAATGTAATCCTCGATGGCGTCCAGATCCTCTTCGATTTCGTCCAACTCGTCAGAAATGGCGATGGTGGTGTTCTCAATGTCGGTAACCTTCTTGCTCAAATCACCCAGAAGCTCTACCATAGCGGCAATCATCTTGCCCTCGGCAGCTTCGGTGTCCAACTTCAGTCCTTCCATCAGGCCCTTCAGGTATGCAGCCTTTTCAGAAACAGTCATATTCTTACTCCTCATTACGCCTTGGAGCGGCCCAGATACTCGCCGGTGCGGGTATCAATCTGAATCTTGTCGCCCTCGTTGATGAACAGGGGCACCTTCACCTCTGCGCCGGTTTCCACGGTAGCGGGTTTGGTAACGTTGGTAGCGGTGTTACCGGCGAAGCCGGGCTCTGTTTCGGTAACCACCAGGTCCACAAAGTTGGGAACTTCTACGCCAAACACATTGCCCTTATAGCTCATGATGGTGCAGATATCGTTTTCCTTAACGAACTTGAAGCTGTCGTCCAGGTTGCTGGCATCGATGGGCTCCAGCTCGTAGGTCTCCTGGTCCATGAAGTAGTACAGAGAACCGTCGTTGTAAGAATACTCCATCTTCTTGCGCTCAATGAAAGCGGTGGGGAACTTGGCAGAGGGGTTCAAGCTGGTTTCGGTAACGCCGCCGGTGATGACATTCTTCATCTTGACGCGAACGAACGCAGCGCCCTTGCCGGGCTTAACGTGCTGAAACTCAATAACCTGCATAACCTTGCCGTCCAGCTCAAAGGTAATGCCATTGCGAATATCGCCTGCAGAAATCATGTGATTTTCCTCCTAAATCTCTACCCGTTGGGGTGTTTCTAAATAATAATAGGTTAGCTGATATATTTTAACCGAAATATTCCAATATTTCAAGGGGAAAAACGAATATTTTTTAGACAATGATCAGATTTTTGGGGCTATGGGTGATATTTTCCGTGCCATCGGGGGTAAAAATCACCACATCTTCAATTCTTACGCCAAATTCCCCCGGCAAATAGATACCCGGCTCTGCGGAGCAAACCGCGCCCACAGGCATAGCCCGGTCATTGGCAGTGTTGGGACTGGGAGACTCATGGACCTCCAGACCCAGGCTATGGCCGTAGCCGTGGCCAAAATACTCGCCATAGCCGGCATCGGCAATCACCTTACGGGCGGCGCCGTCAATTTCCTTGCCGGTAACTCCGGCCTTGGACGCAGCAATACCGGCAAGCTGCGCCTGCAAAACGGTATTGTATACTTCTTTCATTTTCTCGGTGGCAAAGCCTACCGCCACTGTCCGGGTCATATCGGAGCAATAACCCTGATACAAAACACCGAAGTCCATGGTGATAAAATCGCCCGATTGAATCACCCGATCCCCCGCAACCCCGTGGGGCAGACTGGTATTGGGGCCGGACACCACAATGGGGTCAAAGGACAGGCCCTGTCCGCCGTTTTTGTACAGACAGTAAATCAGCTCCGCCTGCAGCTGAAGCTCCGTCATGCCGGGCTTGATTTTGGTGAGAATCTCCGAAAAAGCAGCGTCTGCAATGCTCTGGGCCTTACGCATCAGTTCCAGCTCCCAGGGCTCTTTCACAGCCCGGAAGCTGCTGATTTTTTCGTTCATAGGCGTCAGCTTGGCGTGAAGGTTCTTTTCGTAGCCCATAAACTCGGCGACGGTCAGATAGGCCTCCTCATAACCCAAATTGGTTACGCCAAAATCAGCGATGGCATCATTAATGCGCTTGGTATAGCCGTTGGCTCTGTCCACCATCAGTACCTCAAAGCCCTTGATTCCGTTTTCCGCAGATTCTATATAGCGGCTGTCGGTAAAATACCGGCAGCCCTGTTTGGTTACCAGGGCAACACCCTCTGCAATGTCAAATTCCGCGCCGTAATACCGGCTGTAACGGCTGGTAAGCAATAAGCCGTCCACTTCCTCATTCAGCAACGTAAAGTATTTATCCAAGTTTTTCATGTCTGATTCTCCTTTTTCTTGCAGCAAAGATAAACGGCAATTCCAGCACATGCCGTGCCTTCAGCCAGAAGTTATGGTTATCAATGGCCTTCACCAGTATGGACGCTACGCCACAGCAATTTGCACCCAGAGTATCGGTATAAATCTGGTCGCCTGCCAGAGCGCATTGCTCCGCAGGAATGTCATACCTGGCAAGGCAGAAGCGGATACCCTTGGAGAAAGGTTTATTGGCATGGGTGATGCAGTCAAGACCGAATTTCTGACAAAACAGCGGTACACGGTTGCGCCTGCTGTTGGATACCACGCAAAGAAAAATGCCGCTTTCCTGCATACTTCTTATCCAGCGCACCATCTTTTCGGTGGGCACATTGGTGGTATACGGCACAATGGTATTGTCAAAATCCAACATCAAAAGACGGATATTGTGTCTTTGTAAAAGCTGGGGAGTAATATCCGTAAGGCTGTCAGCGCACAGCTTCGGAAGCAGGGAAAAAGGCATACGCAAACCGACCCTTTCATAGACTTTTCTAGGATTATACCATATCAGGAGGCGTTTGTCCATGGTAATTGCCCCATATCTGGCCCAGACTGCGCTGGAATTTTCCCGTAATCCTCTGGATAAGAATATGGCCTACATGGCCTGCCATTTCGCCCCCTACGGCTTGGGACTGACCAATTTGCCGAATAGCCTGCCCAAAAATTCCCTTTTGATTCTCAACGACCGCACCCCGGTCAGGGGCCATTCCGCAAAGGAGGTTGCGCGCACACTGGCAAGGGTCTGCCAGCGCTTTTCCTGCTGCGGTATTTTGCTGGACTTTCAGCAGGAGAAAAACGGGGAACTTCTGGAGATTGTCAAGGCGGTTGCAGCGCTTCCCTACCCTGTGGCCGTTTCGGATTTGTACGCCAGAGAAATTGCCTGCGGCGTATTTTTGCCTCCTGTGCCCCTGTGGCTGCCCTTGCCGCAGTACATAAAGCCCTGGCGGGGACGAAGAATCTGGCTGGACATTTGCCTTTCCGCCGGTAAAATCACCCTCACGCCCCAGGGAAGCCGCTTTGAAACCATAAGGAAGCTACCACAGGCCAGCTATCCTTTTGAGGATAAGCAGCTGCACTGCCGTTACCGCACGGAGGTGAGCGAAAACAGCGCCAGCTTTTATTTGCATCGGGACAGAGCCTGCCTTGACGGGTTGCTCCAGGAGGCCCGGGCCTTGGGGGTAGAGAAAGCAGTGGGGCTGTATCAGCAATTGGGATAAAGAAAAACCACTCCATTTTGGAGTGGTTTTTTAGCACAATTCAAGAGGGATTAATAAAACTTTCTCTTGTTCTTACGGGCAGCTTCAGACTTCTGCTTACGCTTCAAGCTGGGGCTGACATAGTGCTCGCGCTTCTTAACCTCAGCGATAACGCCCTCCTTGGCACAGCTGCGCTTAAAACGACGCAGGGCGCTTTCCAGAGATTCGTTCTCCTTAACGCGAATTTCAGACATGGTTTTCCCTCCCTCCGATGGTATCCGGTTACTTCCAGGATACTTTCAGGGCCATTCACTGGCTTGGTATATTATAAGTGCGGATTTGCCAAATGTCAAGTAAGATTTCAAGATTTTGATGGTTTTCCCGAAAAAATCACTTCACAATCAAGTTTACCAGCTTGTTTCTGACCACAATGGTCTTAACAATGCTGCCACCCTGCTTTTCCAGGAACGCGGCAATTTTTTCATTTGCCAGAACATTCTCAATTACGGTATCGTTATCCAGGTCGGCGGCCATCACAACCGTACCGCGCATTTTTCCGTTTACCTGCACGGCAATGGTTACCTCGTTGTCCTTGCACTTTTCCTCGTCGTAGGTAGGCCAGGAAGCGAAAGCGATGGTAGTATCGTGTCCCATAATCTGCCAGATTTCTTCGCCTACATGGGGGGTGATGCAGGAAATCATCTTCACGAAGCCCTCTGCATATTCTCTGGGACAGGTGCCGTTTTTATACACCTCGTTGACGAACACCATCATCTGGGCAATGGCGGTATTGAATGCCAGCTGCTCAAAATCAGAGGTAACCTTCTTCACAGTCTGATGGTACACCTTGGTCAGCTTGCCATCGTCGGTATCGGTGATGTTGGCGCTTTCCGTAAAGAAATTCCACACGCGGTTGATAAACTTCTTTGCGCCGGCCACAGCGGCGGTAGACCAGGGCTTGGAAACCTCCAGCGGGCCCATGAACATTTCATACAGACGCAGAGTATCCGCGCCGTAATCCCGGACAATATCGCTGGGATTGACCACAAATTCCGGGAAGCGCTTGCCCATCTTAATGCCGTTTTCACCCAGAATCATACCCTGGTGCACCAGCTTTTTGAAGGGCTCCTCCACCGGGGACAGGCCCATGTCATACAGGAAGCGGTTCCAGATTCTGGCGTAAATCAGGTGGCCAACAGCGTGTTCCGGACCGCCGATGTACAGGTCCACAGGCATCCAATGTTCCAGAAGCTTGGGGTCGCAGAAGGTATTTTCGTTCTTGGGGTCAATGTAACGCAGGTAGTACCAGGAAGAACCGGCAGACCCGGGCATGGTAGAGGTTTCCCGCAGGCCCTGCAAGCCGTCCTTATTGTAATGCTTCCATTCCTCAGCATTCTCCAGAGGGGCTTTGCCACCCCTGCCCTTATAGTCTTCCAGCACGGGAAGCACCACAGGCAGTTCTTCATCTGGCAGAAATACGGTTTGTCCGTCCTGGGTGTACACACAGGGCACAGGCTCGCCCCAGTACCGCTGACGGGCAAAAATCCATTCCCGGAAATGGTAATTGTTCTTCCGTCTGGCAACGCCCTGCTTTTCCAGCTTGCAGGTAATGGCCTCCTTGGCCTGCTCCACCGTCAAGCCGGTGAACTCCTCGGAATTGATAAGCTTGCAACCCTTACCCAGGTAGTCCTGCTTTTCAAAGGCGCATTCGCTGACGTCCCGTCCCTCGATGACCTGAATCATGGGGATATTGTGGGCAATGGCATACTCAAAGTCCCGCTGGTCGTGGCTGGGTACAGCCATAACCGCGCCGGTGCCGTAGCTGGCCAGCACAAAATCACCGATGAACACAGGCACCTGTTTGCCGTTGACAGGGTTGATGGCATATACGCCCTTCAGGCAGCAGCCGGATTTGGTCTTGTTCAGCTCGGTGCGGTCCATGTCGGACTTTTTCACCGCCTCGGCAATGTAGGCCTTGACCTCCTCCTGATTTTCCACCCGGTCCATCAGACTTTCCACAATCTTACCGTCAGGGGCAAGGACCATAAAGGTAATACCGTAAATGGTTTCAATACAGGTGGTGTAAATAGAGAACTGTCCGCCACCTACCAGCTGGAAATCCACTTCCACGCCGGTGGACTTGCCAATCCAGTTGCGCTGAATTTCCTTGGTGGATTCCGGCCAATCGATTTTCTCCAGACCCTCCAGCAGTTTTTCTGCAAAGGCAGGCTGGTCAATTACCCACTGCATCATATTCTTCTTCACTACCGGGTAGCCGCCCCGCTCGGACTTGCCGTCAATGACCTCGTCATTGCTCAATACCGTCCCCAATTCTTCACACCAGTTCACCGGCATTTCAATTCGCTTGGCATAGCCGGCCTCATACAGCTTTTTGAAAATCCATTGGGTCCACTTATAAAATTCCGGGTCGGAGGTGGCAATCTGCTTGTCCCAGTCATAGTCAAACCCCAGCTCCTTCAGCTGCGCGGAAAAAGTCTTGATATTCTCCTGGGTGAAGCCGTTGGGGTGGTTGCCGGTAGATACGGCATACTGCTCCGCAGGCAGGCCGAAGGAGTCATACCCCATGGGGTGCAGAACGTTATAGCCCTGCATACGCTTCATGCGGGACATAATATCCGTAGCTGTGTAGCCCTCGGGGTGGCCTGCATGCAGGCCTACGCCGGAAGGATACGGGAACATATCCAGAACATAGTACTTGGGCTTGGAAAAATCCCACACATCGGTGTGGAAGGTCTTATTTTCCTCCCAGTATTTTTGCCACTTTTTTTCGATTGCAGAAAAATCGTACTGCATACTCTCCACCTCTTACTCTTCGATGATAATATCCTTTAAGTCCACTTCCTCTGCATCTGCCCACAGCCGCTCCAGAGAATAAAACTCTCTGGCCTCTTGGGTAAACACATGGACGACAATCGAGCCAAAATCCAACAGCTCCCAGCTGTTGCCCCGATGCCCCTCTCTGCCCAGCATAGGCTCGCCCAACTGCTCCAGGGTATACTCGGCATGGTCGCAGAGGGTTTTGACATGGGTATTGGAGGTGCCGGTGCAGATTATAAAATAATCCGCCAGACTGGACACATCGCTAATGCGAAGCAATTTCATGTCCATGCCCTTCTTGGCGTCCAGCGCCTTGGTTACTTCATAGGCAACTTCTTTTGCACTTAACATAGGGTTTCTTCCTTTCTGTTCAGCCAGGCAAGGGCTTCCAGCGATTCCCCGGAGACCTCCCTGCCCTGCTCGTTGAGCATATCTATTGTCATAGTAAGCCCCAGCTTCAGCGCTTCGTCAATATTGGAAAACGCCAAATTGCGAAGTTCCTCCACACCGGGAAAATCCCGATTGGGCTCCATGTAATCTGCAACGTAAATAATTTTTTCCAGCAGGCACATATCAGCCTTGCCGGTGGTATGGTGGCGAATGGCATTTACCACCGCATCACATTCGCCGAAAATCCGCTTTGCCACCTCTGCTCCGGTAATGGCGTGAAGGGTTTTGGGATTCTGGCTGGAAAAAGCACTCAATAGGATACCATACTCCTTGCACAATGTCAATTGCAAGGGCCCGTCCAGCGCTTTGGTAACATCGTGAAGAAGGGCCGCCCGTGCGGCGTGGGTTTCGTCAGCGCCCCAGTACTTTGCCAAGGCGACGGCCGTATCCCGACAACCCAGAACATGAGCCACCCGATTGGGCTTCAAAAGAGCGGTGGCCGCCTGCTCCAAAGCCGCAAGGGATAAATTCCTGCGGTTTTCGTTCACGGTATATAGTCCGTTTTCGCGGATATAAGCTTCCACACCCTCGGGCAAGAACGACCCCGCCGCCTCCAGAGTCAGCAATCGGCGCAAATCCGTAGAGGAGATCGCGCAGATGTCGTTTTCCACCAATTCCACGGTAGCGCCCCCCTTTTCCATACGGGCTTTCTGGTTCAGAACATCCGTCTGCTCCCCTGTCTGACCCCGGTAAAACACACCGATGACAGCGTTTTCCAGAATCACCTCCGGGTGCTTCCAGGTTTCCAGACTGAGAAACATATCCGTACCCATCAGTAGCACCAGCTGGGCTGTGGGGTACTGTTCCTTTAATTGCAGCACCGTTTCATAGGTATAGCTCTTCCCTTCCCGCTGCAGTTCCAAATCGGAAACCTGCATACGGGTCTGTCCCTTCGCGGCCATTTCCAGCATTTTAAGCCGCTGACGGGGGCTGGGAGAATCCTGAGGCATTTCCTTATGGGGGGCAATTCTGTCGGGTATCAGCAGCAGCTTGTCCAGATTCAGGGCTTGTATCCCTTGGGCGGCTGCCTGGATATGACCGATATGGGGCGGATTAAATGTGCCGCCGTATATGCCGATACGCATCATTGCCTCACCTCGTTTATTCAGTCTTCACCCCGTAGCTGCTTTTCCCTGGCCTTTTCAATGGATTTCTCAATTGCCTGCTGCCGGAAATATTCATTGCGCTGCTGGCGCACCTTTTGCGCCGCCGCCCGTCTGGCGCGCATACCCTTACCCACAGGGTCCTGCTTGGACTTGGGGGTTGCCTTTCGCTTGGCACGGCCTGTCCGGTTACGGGCTTCCTGGCATTTCTCACTGAACCGGTACAGCACGAATTTTGTGCCGATTACCGCCACAGCTTCCGCACCGGTAGCTTCGCAAAGGGCATCGCACACCTCTCTGGGGGTCATAAACGCCCCTTCCAGCACCTTGCCCTTTACCAGCTCTCTGGCTGTCAGCAAATTTTCTGCTTCGGCAATTACCGCATCGGTAATGCCGCTTTTTCCCACCATCAGGGTGGACTCAATGGCAGTGGCTTGGGCGCGCAGAGCAGCCCGTTCCTTACTTGTCAGCATAGCCTGCCTCCTGTAACTTTTTATAAAACTCCTGCAAGGCATTTCCCCTGTGGGAAACCTTGTTCTTTTCCTCCGGAGGCATTTCCGCAGTGGACATGCCCATGGGGGGGTAGTAGAAAATCGGATCGTAGCCGAAACCGTTTGTCCCTCTCGGCTCCCGGAGCAATTCCCCGTGGATTTCTCCCCTGGCTTGAATGACACTGCCGTCCGGGCTTACCATGGTAATGACACACACGAATTTTGCCTGTCGCTGTCCGTCAGGGATATGTTCTGCATTTTTCAAAAGCAGATTCAGTCTGCCCACATCGTCCAGGGTATCGTCAAAGCCATACCGGGCGGAGTAAATCCCCGGCTCACCGTTGAGGGCGTCCACAGCAATGCCGCTGTCGTCGGCCAAGGCCGGCAGACCTGTGGCTTTCATCACCGCCTCTGCCTTTATAAAGGAATTTTCCTCAAAGGTTGTGCCGGTTTCTTCCACATCAATGTCCACGCCCATTTCCGACTGGAGCACCAATTCCATATCAAACCGGTCGGTAATCTTCCGGATTTCTTCCAGCTTGTGTTTATTTTTACTTGCCAATACAACTCTCATGGTTCTCTCCTTAAAACAGGGCATTCACGAAGTCCGGGGCCACAAAGGGCATCAAATCCTCCGCCTGTTCTCCCACACCGATAAACTTTACGGGAATCTGCAGCGCATCCGCCACCGCAATCACAATACCACCCTTGGCAGTGCCGTCCAGCTTTGTCAGCGCCATAGCGGTAACACCGGCAATTTCCTTAAACTGCCTTGCCTGCACCAGACCGTTTTGTCCCGTTGTGCCATCCAGCACCAGAAGTACCTCCCGGGCCGCCTCGGGCAATTCCCGGGCAACGATGCGGCTGATTTTATTCAGCTCGTTCATCAGATTCTGCTTGTTGTGCAGTCTGCCTGCGGTATCCACCAATATCACATCGGTGTTTCTTGCTTTGGCCGCCTGGATTCCGTCGTAGACCACAGAGGCCGGGTCCGCCCCTTCATTCTGGCGGACAATTTCCGCGCCACTGCGCTGGGCCCAGATTTCCAGCTGATCTGCCGCCGCCGCGCGGAAGGTATCCCCCGCCACCAGCAGCACCTTTTTCCCTTGCTGCACCAGCTGGGTGGCAATTTTGCCGATGGTTGTGGTTTTGCCCACTCCATTGACACCGATTACCAGCACCACTGCAGGCTTGGTGGAAAGGTCCAGCGAGGTATCCCCCACATTCAGCATATCCACCAAAATCTGCTTCAAAGCCGTCCTGGCTTCCTCCGGGGTCTTCAAATGCTCCTGCTTAATGGTTTTGCGCAGCAAATCCGTTGCCTTGGTGGCAGTTTCTACGCCCATATCCGCAAGAATCAGACTCTCCTCCAGTTCATCGTAAAAGTCATCGTCAATCTGGCTGAGGGTAAAGACATTGCCCAAAGTAGATGCCATGGCATCCCGGGTTTTGGTCAATCCGGCTTTGATTTTATCAAAAAAACCCATGTAATAAACTCCTTATTCCACAATCCCCAGATACTCCTCCATCTGGTTCAGGTCCAGACGCAGCAACTTACTGACACCCTGCTCCTGCATGGTAACGCCGTAAAGCACATCGGAGGCCTCCATAGTACCGCGACGGTGGGTGATAACAATAAACTGGGTATTTTGGCTTAAATTATGCAGATAGGAAGCAAACCGTTCCACATTCCGGTCGTCCAGCGCAGCATCAATCTCATCGAGAATACAGAAGGGCGTGGGACGTACTTTCAAAATAGCAAAGTACAGCGCTGTTGCCACAAATGCCTTTTCGCCGCCGGACAGAAGTGTAATGGTCTTAAGCTGCTTTCCGGGAGGCTGAACGCGAATTTCGATGCCGCAGGTCAGGGGCTCCTCCGGGTCCTCAAGCACAAGCTGTCCCTTACCGCCGCCAAACATCTCTTGGAAGGTAATGCCGAAATAGTGGTCGATTTTCTTGAATTCCTCCACGAAAATCACCGTCATTTCCTTGGTGATGTCCCGAATAATGCCCTCCAATTCCCGTTTGGAGTTCAGTACATCGTCCCGCTGCTCCGACAGGTAGGTATAGCGCTCGTTGACCCGGGCATATTCCTCAATGGCACCCAGGTTGGGCGTGCCCAACAAGGTGATTTTCCGCTTCAGCTCCGCAATCTTGCGGTTGCCTGCTGCAACGGATTCAATTTCCCCACGGTGTTCGCCGGCAGTGCCGGGGGTAAGTCCATAGGAATCCCACAGCTTGTCGATGATTTGCTTCTCCTCCATGGAAGAAGTAATCTTCTTCTGCTCCAACAGTGCGCAGGCGCGCTCCATGTTGAGAATATCCTTGTTCTTTTCCTGGCTCTCCCGTTCGCACCGGGTTTTGGCAGCCTCGGTCTCCCCGCGGGCGGCAATGCAATTCTGCAGCGCCTGCTTTTGGGCGGCAGTATCCTTATCATTTTCTGACTGACGGGCCAGCAGCGCGGCGATTTCGCCTTCCAGACGGGTATTCTCTCCCCGAATGGCCTCCATTACCGCCAGCTTGTTTTCCTTGTCTCCCTCCATAGCCGCGCGCAGCCCCTTCAAGTCGGCAATGTGGGCATTGGCGGTATTCCGCTCTGCCTCCAGCGCCGCCGCATCGGTTTTCACCAGAGTCATACGGTCGGTAATTTGCGAGGTTGCCTCTGCAGCTTCGTTCTGGCTGCCCTCCAGGGATTCCAATGCAAGACGGGTTTCCTGCAGCTGCCGGGTAAAGGCCTCTGTTTTTCCCTGACTTGCCGCAACGCGCTCCCTGTCCGAGGCATCTCTTGCCTGAAGGGAATCCATTTCCCGCTGGGCGGAGGCAATGGCGTCTATAATGGCCTGCAGAAGAATCTCATGCTGCTTTTCCAGACCCTCCTGCCGCAGGCAATCGTCCTGGGCGGCGCGAAGCTGCTCCTTGGCAGAGGTTAGCTGTACCTCCACCTGGTCGCACAGATACTGGGCTTGCTGCAATTCTTCCTGTAGTGTCTGTTGCTTGTTCTTCAGGCTCTTTTCCTCAGCTGTCAGCTTTTCCAGCTCGTTGGCCCGGGAAAGGATGCCCGCTTCCTTATTCACACTGCCGCCGGTCATAGAACCGGCGGGGTTCATTACCTGACCGTCCAGTGTAACAATCTTAAACCGGTTATGGTACTGCTTGGCCATGGCAATGGCCGTATTCAGATCCCTGGCAATTACCGTTCTGCCCAGCAGATTCTCCACAACACCCTGATAGGTCTTATCACACTGCACCAAATCCGATGCAATGCCCACATAGCCACGGCAGTTTTCCAGGCCGGTTTCCTGCAGTGTTTTGCTTTTCACCGTGGTCATAGGCAGGAAGGTGGCTCTGCCGGAGGCGGTGCGCTTAAGGTAGGAAATGGCCGCCGCAGCATCCGCTTCTGTATCCACAATCATGTGTTGCAGAGCGCCCCCAAGGGCAATTTCTATCGCTACGGTGTATTCGTCATCGGTGCGAATCAAGCGGGACACAGGGCCGTGGATATGTTTCAATCCCCCGCGCTCTGCCTCCTGCATAACAATGCGCACAGACTTCTGGTAGCTTTCATAATCCCGTTCCATTGCCCGGTAAACCTTGGTTTTTGCAAGAACACCGTCCAGTCTGGCCGTCAACTGCCGCTGCTGCTCCTGCACCTCGTCCCGGTGCTTACAGCGGTTTTCCATGCGCAAATTATAACCGGAAATGGTATTTTGTGCGGCTGTTGCCTCCTCACGGGCAAGACGCAGCTCTGTCCGGCAGTGGGCCAAATCCGCCTCGGCGGTTTCCTTACGCTGCATGCCTGCGTACAAATCCCGGGCAAGCTCCTCCATACGCTGACTGGTCTGGGTTCTGCTCTCCTCCAGACCCCGCAAATCCGCCTCCAGACCTGCCAAATCAGCAGTGAGGTTGGATTCTTTTGTGCGCAAATCCAAAAATTGCTTCGTCAGTCCCTGGGCGTTGGCGGTCATAGCGGTCAGCTGTTGCTGCAACGCCTCCAGCTCCCGGTTCTTCTCCTCCAAATCCAGACCGATTTGGGCGATCCGCAGCTCTGTCTGCTCAATCTGGGCAACCACACCGCCGCTGCGGTCGTCATCACCCTTCATCTCCTCGGCAATTCGCTGCAGATTGCCGTTGTTGTTTTCCATGTTGCCACGAAGCACTGCCAGCTGGCCGTCCATTTGCTGATGGGTGGCCTCCAGCATATTTACACGCAGACGGGCGGTTTCCAATTCTCCGTCCTGATTACGCAGGTCCTGAGAAAGTGCTTCCGCGCTGGCATACAGCTTGTCCAGGTCCTCGTGTGCCTGCTGCAGAACGAAGGAAGCAGAGGCATAGTCCTCCTCAGCCTTTTGAGCGGCAGCGGACAGCTTGTCCAGAGAATCCAGCCAAACGGCAACCTCCACGCCCTGCAATTCCTCTTTCAGCTCCAGATATTTTCTGGCCTTTTCCGACTGAATCCGCAAAGGTTCCAGCTGCAATTCCAGCTCCGAAACCTTGTCGCCGATGCGGAGCAAATTATCCTCCGTGTGCATCAGCTTGCGCTCCGTTTCCTCCTTGCGATGGCGGTATTTGGAGATACCGGCAGCCTCTTCAAAGATTTCCCGTCTGTCCGCGCTTTTCAGGGACAGAATTTCATCAATTCTGCCCTGACCGATATTGGAATACCCCTCTCTGCCCAGGCCGGTGTCCATGAACATTTCATGGATATCCCGCAGGCGGGAGGATTGCTTGTTGATGTAGTATTCGCTGTCTCCGGAGCGGTAATACCGGCGGGTAACCATCACCTCGTCCGCATCATAGCTCAAGGCTCGGTCGGAATTATCCAAAGTGAGCGTGGCTTCTGCGAAGCCAACAGCGCCCCGCTTTTCCGTACCGCCAAAAATCACGTCCTCCATTTTGGCGCCCCGGAGAGTTTTGGTGCTTTGCTCGCCCATTACCCACAGAATCGCGTCAGAGATATTCGATTTACCGGAGCCGTTGGGGCCGACAATGGCGGTGATGTCATCACCGAATCGGATAAGTGTCTTATCCGGGAAGGACTTAAAGCCCTGCACTTCCAAGCTTTTCAGATACACAGGCAAAACCCCTTTAATCTTTCTGTAAAGTATCAAATAATTATACAGGTTTTTCCGAAAAAAAGCAAGTTATTATTTGGAATAACGCCAGGCAAATGCAAAAAAAGAGACAGCCTTTCGACTGTCTCTTTGGTGGGCGAGGCGGGACTTGTTTGCATCTTTGCGTTTGGCAAAGATAAATGTTCGCCTCGGTCCAGCCCTCGGCGGGAACGCTCATCCGCGTTGCATCTAAACCTTTCAAATCCCGCATATCAAAAAGAAAAGACACGCAAATGCGTGTCTTTTCTTTTTGGTGGGCGAGGCGGGACTTGAACCCGCACGTCCGTAATGGACACTAGAACCTGAATCTAGCGAGTCTACCAATTCCACCACTCGCCCATATCGCAGCCGGGTTTTCCCAACCGCCACGCTATAATACCACGGCAGGCGAAATTTGTCAACACCTTTTTTCGCTTTCAGTAAAGATTTTTTAGTCCTTATAATACAGCAAACAGTGGCAGTAGCCCTTAAAATCCGGGTCGGCAATCTGCTCCCGGAACTCCTTGCATATACACTTGTTTTCTTCCGTTCTCTGCAGACGGCAGGGACAATATCCTCCCGTACGCTTTAACCCCTCCCGAACAGAAGCCACCACTTCCTGATCTTCATTCAGCCTGACTGCCATGCAACCACTTCCTCTCCAAATTTCACCGGAAAAAGTCCCCCGTTTCAGGGGGACTTTGCAACAATCAAATGCCTGCCAATTCCCTGATGGTATCCACCAAATCCGTCTGCTCCCAGGGACGGTCTGCCACGCCAAAGTGTCCCTCGGCAGCAGTAGGCGCGTAAATGGGGTTGCGCAGCTGCAGCCTGTTGATAATACCGGCAGGGGTCATATCACAGGTTTTCCGGAGAATTTCTGTCATCTTCTCGTCGGGAATCACACCGGTACCGTAGCTGTCTACCCGCAGAGAAACCGGCTGCGCCACGCCAATGGCATAGGCAAGCTGCACCTGTACCTGCTTGGCAAGTCCCGCCGCCACCAGATTCTTCGCCATATACCGGGCCATGTACGCCGCGGAGCGGTCCACCTTGGTGGGGTCCTTTCCGGAGAAAGCGCCGCCGCCATGGGAAAAGAAACCGCCGTAGGTATCCACAATGATTTTACGTCCGGTCAGACCGGTGTCCCCGTTGGGGCCGCCGATGACGAAGCTTCCGGTGGGGTTGATATGGATATGGGCAACCTGTTCCACATCAAAGCCGTATTTGGCCAGCACCGGGGCAATTACGCCCTGCCGAATATACTTGCGAAGCTCGCCCATCTCAAAATCTACGCTGTGCATGATAGAAACCACCACGGTATCAATGCCAATCACATTGCCCGCTTCGTCATACTCCACACTGACCTGGGTTTTGCCGTCGGGGCGAAGCAAATCGTTGCTGTGGACACATTCTGTCAGGCGGTTGCTGAGGGCTCTTGCCAAAGCAACCGGCAAAGGCATCAGCTCCGGTGTTTGGGTGCAGGCGCCGCCAAACATCATACCCTGGTCTCCCGCGCCGCCCACTTCGTCATTGGTGCCCAGGGCGATGTCCGCCGACTGGGTATGGATACGGCACTGAATTTCAACCGTATCGGCATTGAAGCCGTCGCCTTCGTACACGTAACCGATTTTCCGAATGGCTTCCCGGGCAACGGCAGCATAGTCCACCACCGCCTTGGTAGTGATTTCACCGCAAATCAGGCAGAAGTCCGTGGTAACCATGGTTTCACAGGCCACACGGGAACCGCTGTCCTGCGCCAGGCAAGCGTCCAAAATCGCATCGGAAATAGAGTCCGCCACCTTATCGGGGTGGCCGTTTGTAACACATTCAGAGGTAAACAGTCTTTTTTCCATTTTCTTTCGTCCTTTCTATACGCAAAAAATATGCACACACCGAAGGACTCGATGTGCGCTTCTATCGAATCCTCATCTTTCGTTTTGCCGCCGGATTTGGCACCTTGAATTAACAGGTTGCCGGGTTTCATCGGGCCGTTCCCTCCACCGCTCTTGATAAGGCTTGTATGCAGTTCGGCTATATTCTACACGATTTTTCCCAAAAGTCAACCCCTTTTCTGCGGAAATTCCCTTGTTTTGTTCACAATTCTTTGGTAGACTTTTCCTAAAAGAACTGCTAGAATAGAATAAGCAAACAAAGGAGCTGAAACCCATGAATTTACGCAAACGATTTGACCGGTTTTGCTTCCGCAACCGGGATAAAGGAATCCCTAACCTGATGCTGTATCTTTCCATTGGCAGCGGCATCGTGTATCTGATGAGCATGTTTGCCAACACCGGTATCCTTTACTACTGGCTGTGCTTCGACCGAAACGCCATTTTGCAGGGACAGGTTTGGCGGTTGTTCACTTACCCGTTGACTTACAGCGCAGGAAACTTAATTTTGACGGCAATTACCCTGGTGTGTTATTACTCCCTGGGCAGAGCCATGGAAAACATTTGGGGCACCCTGAAATTTAATTTGTTTTACCTCACCGGCGTGGTGATGATGGATATATTCTGTCTGATTTTTGACTGCTACGCCGATGTTTACTACTTGAATTTAAGTCTGTTTTTGTCCTACGCCACAATGTTCCCCCAAGCCCAGTTTTTACTGATGTTCATCATCCCAATAAAAGCGTGGGTGTTTGCCCTGGTTGACTTGGCGCTGGTGCTTATGGGGCTGTTTACCAATGCTTTCCCCTACAATCTGTTCTCTGTGATTTCCCTCGCCAACTACTTTTTGTTCTTTGGAAAAGATGTACTGAACGTAATACCCCAATCCTGGCGCGTGGGCGCCGGCAGAATGTTCCGAAAAAAGCCCAAAAAAGCAAAGGTTGTCCCCTTCCCCAGCGCAGGCTCCTACCAGGCCACCACCGCAAAGCCCCAAGCCCCCTACACCCATCGCTGCACTGTCTGCGGCAGAACAGATACCACCAACCCGGAGCTGGAGTTCCGCTACTGCTCCCGGTGCAACGGCTACTACTGCTACTGCCAGGATCATATCAGCAACCACACCCATGTGGAATAACAAAAAGGAACGGCTCACGCCGTTCCTTTTCTTTTATACAGGCACATTTCGTAGGAAATGCCGTTTTCTTCACCGGACTGCAGAACCTCCTTCAGTTCCCACTGGGCATCTTCGTCCAAATTAGGGAAAAAGGTGTCTGCCTCCACCGTGGTATGCACCTTGGTTACATAGGCCGTGTCGCACAGAGGAAGCATCTGCCGATAGACGCTTCCGCCACCAATGACCATGGCCCGGTCTGCCTGTTTGGCAAGCTCTGCCGCCTCCTCCGGACTTTTACACACCGTAAAGCCGGGGATTTCATCACAGGTACGGGACAACGCAACATTCACCCGCCCCGGCAGGGGCTTTTGACCGGGAAAGTCCTGAATTGTCCCTCTGCCCACAATCACCATTGCACCCCGGGTGGTTTCCCGAAAGAACTTCCGGTCCGCAGACAGCGCCACCGGCTGTGTGCCGTCCTTGCCGATACCCCAGTCGTCATAAACTGCTACAATCAGCTCCATTTTCCACCTCAGATTGCCATAGGTATCTCAAAATCAAATTCATGGAACTTGTAATTTTCCATGGCGAAGGAGTTCTTGGTAAAGTCGTAGAAATTGTCGATGGACTTGTCCATCTTGAAGACAGGCGCGTCAAAGCCTTCCTTCTCCAGCATGGCCTTCACCGCGGGAATGTGCCGGTCGTAGATATGGCAGTCTGCGATTACGTGGACAAATTCTCCTACCTCCAGACCGGAAACCTGGGCCATCATATGCGTCAACGCGGCGTACTGCACCACGTTCCAGTTGTTGGCTGTGAGCATATCCTGAGAGCGCTGGTTCAAAATGGCGTTGAGCTTGTTGCCGGTAACGTTAAACGTCATGGAATAGGCACAGGGGTACAGATTCATTGCGTGCAAATCTTCAAAATTATAGATATTGGTGAGGATTCGACGGGATGCGGGGTTGTGCTTCAAATCATACAGCACACGGTCAACCTGGTCCATATCCCCCTCTTTGTAGTGGTGCTTGATGCCCAGCTGATAGCCGTAGGCCTTGCCGATAGTGCCGTCCTCTCCTGCCCACTCGTCCCACACGTGGCTTCCCAAATCGCAAATCCGATTGGACTTCTTCTGCCAAATCCACAAAAGCTCCTCAATGGCGCTTTTCCAGTAAGTACGCCGCAGGGTCATAATGGGAAATTCCTCCGCCAGGTTATAGCGGTTTACCACGCCGAACTTCTTAATTGTATGCGCCGGCGTACCGTCCGCCCAGTGGGGACGCACCTCCAACCCTTCGTCGGAGAATCCGTTTTCCAGAATGTCCAGACAGGTCTGTCTGTAAAGCTCGTCTGCTCTGCTCATAAAAATACCACCTTTTATGATTTTTTCTCATTGTAGCACATCGCAAACAAAAAATCTACAAATTTCTGCAAGAAAAGAGCGTGCCATTGCGGCACGCTCTGAAAATTTATTCCACAGTAACAGATTTCGCCAGATTTCTGGGTTTATCCACATCACAACCGCGGTTGATTGCAATGTAATACGCCAGTACCTGCAAAGGAATCAGGGTCAGGCTGGGCTGGAACATGGGGGCAACCGTAGGCACGCAGAGAATGCCGTGGGAATTGGCCGCGGCCGCATCGGCAAACTCTTTCAGGGTTAAACAAAGCACATCTGCGCCTCTTGCCCGAACCTCACGGACATTGGCCATGGTCTTGTCGAACAGCTCCCCCACAGTGGCCAGCGCCACAACCAGGGTGCCCTCCTCAATCAAGGCAATGGGGCCGTGCTTCAGCTCGCCTGCGGCATAGGCCTCGCTGTGCAGGTATGCTACCTCTTTCAGCTTCAGACTACCCTCCAGACACACCGCGCTGTCCACATTTCTGCCGATGTAGAAAGCATCGTGGTGGCTGCAATAGCGGCCGGCATACTCCTTTACCGCTTCCATGGTCTCCGGGCTCAAAACCTGATTCATTGCTTCCGGCAAGGTCTCCAGAGAGGAAACGTTGGCGGCGTATTCTTCCTCTGTCATGGTGCCAAGCTGCCGGGACATATACAGAGCCAGCAGATACACCACCGCCAGCTGGGTGGTAAATGCCTTGGTGGTAGCAACGGCAATTTCCGGGCCTGCCCAGGTATAAATGGTCTGGTCCGCCGCCTTGGCGATGGCAGAGCCAACCACATTGACGATGGCAAGCGTTCTTGCACCCAGGCGCTTGGCCTCCCGCAAGGCCGCCAGGGTATCGGCGGTTTCGCCGGACTGGCTGATAATCACAACCAAATCCCGCTCCCCGATGACCGGTGTGCTGTACCGGAATTCCGATGCCATCACCGGCTCGGTGGGAATGCGGCAATACTTTTCAAAGGTGTACTTTGCCAGCACAGATACATAGTAGGCAGATCCGCAGGCAACCAGGTAAATTTTCCGCACATCACGCAGATACTCTGGGCTCAGTTCAATGCCGTCCAGGACGATTTTTCCGTCCTTGATACGGGGGCTCAGGGTATCCCGCAGGGCCTTGGGCTGTTCCATGATTTCCTTCAGCATGAAGTGGTCATAGCCGCCGCGCTCCGCTGCGGAAAGCTCCCAGGTAATCTTTTCCTGCTTCTTTTCCATGGGCTGGCCCGCAGGATCGAAGAAGGTAACGGAGTTTGCATCAAATACGGCCATTTCCCCATCGTCCAGATAGGCAACCGTCTGGGTGTACTTCAAAATGGCAGGTACATCGGAGGCAATGTAGTTCTCGCCCTCACCGAAGCCAAAAATCAAGGGAGAATCCTTCTTTACCGCCACGACAGTACCGGGCAAATCGGCGCAGAGGATACCCAGGGCATAGCTTCCCTCAAGCTGAAGCATGGCCTTGCGGACAGACTGGACAAAATCGCCGCACTCGCTGTAATAATACCCAATCAGATTGGCAACAACCTCCGTGTCGGTCTCGGAGTAGAACTTAAGTCCCTTTTCCTCCAGCCAAACACGAAGCCGCGCTTCATTTTCAATGATGCCGTTGTGCACCACCGCAATTTTTCCGGAGTCGGACATATGGGGGTGGCTGTTGATATCCGAGGGCGCGCCGTGGGTAGCCCAACGGGTATGGCCGATGCCCACTCCGCCCTTCAGAGCGTTGCCGTTATCCGTCTTGTCGCACAGCACCTGCAGTCTGCCCTTTGCCTTGGCAACAGACAGGCCCGATGCCCCGTGAACGCACACACCGGCAGAGTCATAGCCACGATATTCCAATTTGGACAGTCCGTCCAACAAAATCGGGGCGGCCTGCTGCTGCCCCGCATATCCAACGATTCCACACATAGGAAGTGCCTCCCAGTCTTGTTTTCCAGTAATAGCACAAGCTTTCCCAGCTTGATTTTATCATTTTACACTATATCTGTATATTTTTCAACTGTTTTTTAATAAAAATTTTTGACCAATAAGGAATTTCATCTTTATTGGTCAAAAAGTGAAGGATAATCGGAGGTTAACACAGCAAGATTTCCAAGATCCGCAGCAGTAATCTGCCGGGCGCCCATTTCCTCCAGCTGCGCCGATGCCCCGCTTCCGTCTTTAAGGCAGAAAACCGGGCTCCAGTTCCGGCGCAAATTCCGCAGGCAGCCGTCCCAGGTGCCGCCTTTTCCCAGCTGACACTGGGCAACAAAGGTCTTTTCTCCCAGGGCGTGAATCACACGATTGCGGCTCAATGCCCGCTGGGAAGAAAAGGGAGCATCGTAGTCCTCCTCGCTTAAATATAGCACCTGTGATTCCTGCTTTTGCTGGGCAAGGCTGTCTGCCACCACGCAAATCACATTGCCTCCATGGGTCAGGCAGGCCTCCTGGGCGATTTTATCCGCGCCCCGGGCATTTCCCGATACCAGGGTATACCCCTGCAACGCCGCCTGTCGCCCTACTTCCCATGCAAAAATACGGTTATCCATGCGGATATCCCGACTGCCCACAAGGGAAATCATAGGCGTATGCAGCAGCTCCACTTCCCCCTTTGCCCATAGCACTCCAGGACTTTCTTCCCCCAGCCGGCTGCGTAATACGCAGGGGTAATCGTCGCTGACCCGGGTAATGCTTTGACATTGCGTCCGGGCTGCGCCATGGAGATATTCCCGAAGCAGCGCCGTTTCCGACAGCAGCGCCACAATATGTTCTGCCTCTGCCAGGCCATAACCCATAGCCTGCAAATCCTGCCGCTGTAGCTCCCTGTCCGGATTCTTCCGTTTTGCCTGCCTCGCTCTCTGGGCCAGAGTTCGCATTTGCGCGGTGGTCAAAGGCTTTCGCTGGGCATCCCCCAAGGTGCTTGCCAGCAGCAGGAAGCCCTGCTCCGCCCCGGTCAACGGAATCCCCTCTTGGGGCGAACCGGCGCTTTTACAACCTCCTCGGTCAATGTACCGTCGCTGCCCAAAACCATGGGCTGAATCTTGTAATTGGAGAATTTGGCAATCTCGTCCAACTTTGCTTTTTCCGGAAAGTTCCCAATAATAGAGTATGCCCTGCCCTTGCGTTTTGCTCTGCCGGTTCTGCCGATTCTATGGACATAGTATTCATTTTCCTCAGGAACGTCATAGTTAATCACGCAGTCCACATCGTCCACATCAATGCCCCGGGAGGCAACATCTGTGGCAATTAAAATCTGCAGCTTTCCATCACGGTAGCGCTGCATGGTTTTTTCCCGCTGGCTCTGGCGAATATCCCCGTGGATGCACTGGCAGTCCATTCCCACTCTTTGGAAATCGTCGCAAAGCCGTTGGCACATATGCTTGGTATTGCAGAAAATCATCACCCGCTCAAAGCCCTGTGTGCGAATCAGCCGCAACGTCGTTTCCGCCTTTTCCAGGGGGGTAACCGTCAAACTGAACTGGTCGATATCCGGTCTGTCCTCCTGCTTGGGCTCTACGGTGATTTCCACCTCATCACGCTGGTACATCCAAGAAACCGTCATAACCTCCTGAGAAATGGTGGCGGAAAACAGGCCCAAATTCTTTCTGTTTTTCACCTTGTCGATAATACGGGTTACGTCTTTGAAAAAACCCATGTCCAGCATGCGGTCTGCTTCATCCAGCACCACAGTCTGAATTTTGTCCAGACGAATGGTTTTGCGATTATAGTGGTCCATGAGTCTGCCGGGGGTTGCCACCACAATCTGGGGCTTCTTCTGCAACTGCTGGATTTGACCGCCGATGCCTGCGCCGCCGTACAGCACCGCCACGCGAATGCCCTGATAATAAGTCAAAAGCCCCCGTAGCTCGTCCCCAATTTGAATGGCCAGCTCCCGGGTGGGCGCCAAAATCAACCCCTGTACGTCGGGGCAATCGGCATCCAGGTGCTCAATCATGGGAATGCCGAAAGCAAAGGTCTTGCCTGTGCCTGTGGGTGCCTTGGCAATCACGTCCTTCCACTGCAAAAAGCTGGGAATGGCCTCTGCCTGTATGGTTGTGGGGTAACCGTAGCCCTTCTTCTCCAGAGCCTTCAGCATAGCTTCGCTGAGCCCCAAATCTGCAAATGTAATATTGTCTGCCATAAGTTTCGTCCTTTATTCCAATATTTTTATTATTTTATCAGCTTTCCTCCAAATATGCAACCGAAAAAATGTCCCCACCGCCAAAGCAGTGGGGACATTGTCTTATTTTTCGTACAGATGGGTTAAAAGCTTATGGTTCAAGCGGAAATCCACATTGTATTCAAACCAGCCCTTCAGCCCTTCCCGCACCTGCAACGTACCGGTGGAGAAGCTGCCGTCCACGGGAATCCGCAAGGAGTTAACTTGCAGAGAGGTCAGCATAGGCAGGAACTTGCCTGCAAGGCTTAAAATTTCACCGTTGCTCATGTCGGTGGTAATCAGCGGAAGCATGGTCTGCACAACATCCATCAGCTCGGTAACCGGCTTGTTCTTGTAGCTGTCCATCAAAGAGGTCAGCACCTTTCTCTGCCGCTCCGTCCGCTTATAGTCGCTGTCCAGCTTTCGAATACGGGAGTAATCCAACGCCTGGGCGCCGTTGAGGATATTTTTGCCCGCCTGCAGATTATGACCGCAGGTTTCCCGCAGCCAATCCACCTCCGCCTGGGTAAGGTCAATTTCCACGCCGCCCAACTCGTCAATCAAAGTCTGGAAGCTGGCAAAGTCCACCTCAATGTTGCCGTCAATCTTAATGCCAAAGTTCTTTTCGAGGGTCCTGTTAAGAAGCTTGAAGCCACCGAAAGCATAGGCCGCATTCAGCTTGTTGGGCAGATAGCCGGGAATCTCCACATACTGGTCTCGCATAAAGGAGGTCATGGTAAGGGTATTCTTTGCGGTGTTGACAGTAATGAGAATCATGGAATCGGACCGCTGTCTTTTCTCTCCGGGCCGGGCGTCCTGTCCCACCAGCAAAATGTTGGTGATGTGGGAGCCATGCTGGACCGGGGTAATGCCCGCATTGTCTATAACCACACTCTCAATGTGGGGAATGGTTTCGGTAGAGTCGGGGGGAATGGTTTCCAGCTCCGGGTCGGTTTCCAGTATGGCATCGCTGGGATGCATCATGGTCTCATCATCGGGGTCAACCCTTTGCATGGTACCCAAGAGGGAGTGCACATACACCGTTCCAAACAGCAAGACCACAAACACCACTGCCAGCACGGCGCAAAGGGCAATGAGCGCGTTGCGCTGCCAGAGCTTGTTTGTTTTCTTTTTATTTTGTTTCATATCATCAATTCCTCCGAAAAAGAATGCATTATTCGCCGGGATATTATACACCCTCTGTGTCGAAAAAGCAAGTATCCCGCCGGAAAAGATACGAAAATCTTTGCTGTGTCTGGGTGTGGACAAACGGCCGGAAATATGGTATTATACCTTATAATGGTATCATTATGGCAGGAGGACTCCGCAAATGGGCAAACTAATCGTAATCGAAGGCACCGACGGTTCGGGTAAATCCACCCAATTCCGGGAGCTGACACAGCGGCTGAAGCTGGACGGAACGGAATTTCAAACACTGGTATTTCCCCGGTATTCCCAACCCAGCTCTGCGCTGATTCGCATGTATTTGGGCGGTGAATTTGGCTCTGCCCCTACAGATGTGAATGCCTACGCCGCTTCTGCTTTCTATGCGGTAGACCGGTACGCTTCCTATAAGCAGGACTGGGGCAAGTGGTACGAAGACGGCGGCATCATTGTATCCGACCGCTACACCACCTCCAACGCCGTTCATCAGGCGTCCAAAGAGCCTGTGGAAAATCGGGAGGCGTTCTTAAAGTGGCTGTATGAATTTGAGTACGACCGTCTGGGTTTGCCCAAGGCGGATTTGGTTATCTATCTGGACGTGCCCACTGCCTTTACAGAAAAAATGATGCGCCACAGGGAGCAGCAAACCAACACCCACGCCGACATTCACGAGCAGGACCTTTCCTACCTTGCCACCTGCCGGGAAACCGGCAGAGCTGCTGCGCAGTACTATGGCTGGCATATAATCCAATGCGTTGCCGACGGGTGTATGCGCAGCATTGAGGACATTCACAACGAAATCTATTCCCTGGTCAAAGGATGTTTGGAGGGCTGATTATGGTATACGTGCTTTTGGGAACCGGCTTTGAGGAAACCGAAGCCATTGTGCCTATGGATATTATGCGCCGCAGCGGCATTTCAGTCATGAGTGTGGGCGTAAACGGGAAAAATATTCAGGGCGGCCACGGCATCACCGTCAAGGCGGATATTTCCCTGGGAGAAATAGATTTTACCCAGCTGGATATGATTGTTCTTCCCGGTGGCCTGGGCGGTGTTGCTTCCCTGAAAAACAGCAAAGCAGCCCTGGAGGCTGTGCGCTTCGCCTGGGAGAACGGTAAGTTTGTTGCCGCCATCTGCGCAGCTCCTACCATTTTGGCAGCTCTGGGCATCACCGACGGCAAAAAGGCTACCTGCTACCCCGGCTGTGAAGCGGAAATGGGCAACGCCTGCATGGTGGAAAATGCTGCCTGTGTCCGCGATGGCATGCTCATCACCGGCACTTCTGCCGGCTGTGCGATTCCCTTCGGTTTGGCGCTGATCGCCGCTTTGAAGGGCCACGAAGTTGCGGATACCGTCTTCAATCAGATCGTCATGCGCTGACAGGAGGAACTCTATGGAAAACGAAAAGAATAACCTGCCGCCCGAGGACAACAGCTGGCTGGAGGAATGGCTGAAGGAGACACCGGCAGATCAGGAGCTGGGGCCCGACGAAAATGCCATTTCCGGTGCCGGCCTTACCAGCATTTCCGATATGGAACTGGAAAAGATCCTGCAGGAAGCCGCCAACGGTGCCTGGGATCTGCCCGCCGAGGATTCGGAAGCGGAACCCGTCCCGGCCCCCGAAGGCGCTGATGAACCCCTTCCCGAGGAAGCTCCTTGGGATGAGATCACGGTCGAAACGGATTTTCCGGAGATCCCGGAGGCTGAGCCCGTTATTGAA
>JAZOQT010000053.1:0-6919 GCA_045656245.1 Faecousia sp. | reverse complement strand
GAATCCGAGAAGTGGATTCAGTTCGGTTGGGCTTCCGGCGCACTGGCCACCACCTTCCTCACCGACTATGCCCAGCCGGCTGACGAGGACGTGGTTTGGGGCGTCTGGGGCGGCAATGCCCGCGTAAAGCGGTAATTAACTGCAAAATCATAAAAACCTCCGGCATAGCCGGAGGTTTTTTCTTTTTTAGTTAAGCGCTTTGAGGATTTCCATGGTGTCGCAGATGCCGGTTTGGATGTTCCACACAGGCTTCCAGCCCAGCACCTTTAATTTCCCGCTGTCCAGCACCGCCTTGGTGGCCTTGGAGAAGCCTGCGCTTTCCACAGCGTCCGGAATTTGGAACACGACCTTCGTGCCGGATTGGCTTGCAATCAATTGGGCAAGGTCCCGCAGGGAAATGTCGGATTCTGCATCGGCGATATTATAGGCCTGCCCACATTCTCCATTTATCAGGCAAAACAGGATTCCTGTTGCCGCATCGGCAACATAGCTGTAAGAGAAGAACTGTGTGCCGGCAGATTTCAGCACAATGTCCTCACCGGCAAGGCTGTTCTTGATAAACTGGGAGAGAGCCTTCGTATCGGATTTCAGCATCGTCGGTCCGTAGACCCGGGACAGCCGGGGAATCACAATATCCAAGCCCTTTTGCTTGATATAAGCCTGGCACAGCGCCTCACCGGCCCGCTTGCTTTCGGGATAGCCGGCGCGGAGGGTGTTGCAGTCGATATAGCCGCAATAATCCTCGGTAAAGCGGTCAGCATCACCGCGGTTTTCCCCGTAGACTTCTACGGTGGACGCAAAAACAAACCGCTTGGTATGACAGGCAACGGCAAGCTCCAGCAAATGATAGGTGCCGATGATGTTGGCAGTTACCGTGCCGATGGGGTCGGTTGCATAGGCTACCGGATGGGTATTGCTTGCAGCATGGAGAATATAGTCCATTTTCTCCACATTCAGCGTAAGCGGCTGATTAATATCGCATACGGTGAAGCAAAAACAGGGGTCAGACCAGTAATCGGAGAAACGGGCTTTTGCTTTTTCTGCATTTCTGCCCAGAGCGTAGACGCTACAGTGTAAATCCGCAGTGCGGTTTTGATACATCAATAAATCCACCAGAAAGCTGCCAATCATGCCGGTTGCACCGGAAATCAAAATGGAGCGCCCCTGCAAGGCCTTCCAATCCGGCAGCGCGGCGGCGGCTTTTTTCAATTGCTGTTGATACAGTGCATTGTCAATCATAGGGCAAACCACCTCGCTTATTTTAACCAGCTATCCTTGTCAGATTTGAGATACGCCTTAAACAGCTCCAGATCACCCTTGGTGGTCAGCTTGATGTTTCGGTCAGATCCGGCGGCAAAATACAGGCGCTCCCCCAAATCAGCCATCATCGTGTTGGTATACGCAGAGCCGTAAATACCAATCTGTCGGTCAAAGGCTTCGTGGTATGCCCAGTTCAGCTTTCCAAATTTATATGCCTGGGGCGTAGACACCCGGCGCAGGGTTTCCCGAGGGATGTATTTGGTGGTGGAACTCTCGTCGTCCACAAGGAAGATCTGCTCGTTATAAGGCATAGAGGTTACCGCGTTGCCCCGCTGGGCGCAGACCTCCAGCACATCCGTCAGAACCGTTTCATCCACCAGAGGACGAATGCCGTCGTGAATCACCACAATGTCGTCATCGGCACACTTGCCCTCCAGATTAAATACGCCGTTGCGAATGGATTCCTGTCCGGTAGCGCCCCCGGGAACGACCCATTGCAGCTTGGTTATGCCGAATTGACGGGCATAAGCCCACACAAAATCCACCCACCCCTCCAGAGTTACCACCTCAATGGCATCGATATGGGGATGGTTCTGGAAATTTTCCAGGGTATACAGCAGCACCGGCTTGTCATATACGTTGATAAACTGTTTGGGGATATCCTGGCCCATTCTGTGGCCGGAGCCGGCGGCAATAATAACGGCGATATTCATAGGTAATCCTCCTTATTTTCCAAAATGATCCTGGAGCAAATCCTGGTCGATGGCTTCTGCAGTGCGTGTCAGATTCTCGCCAAAAATGGTTCGAATCATTTCCTTCCGCGCCTGCTGCAAGGGATCGTCGCCCTTTTGCAGCTGCTGCAAATACCCGGCAAGCTCTTTTTCGTCCCGGGCAATATAGCAAACAGACAGAATGTCCTCAAAGAAGTCCAGATAGGTACACGTCAGCGGCTGGGTTTCGCAGAAAATGATGGGCTTTCCCGTAACGAAATATTCAATGATGATGGCGGAAATATCCGTTACCAACACATCTGACTCCCAGAAGGTGGCATCATACCGCTTCTGCTGATCCAATGCGGTGTTCTGTCCCGCTTCGATTTGGGCGATATAGGCATCTACCTGCTGCTGGGTCATCTGACCGGTGCGGACAAAATTGGAAAACGCCATGGGATGGGGACGGAACAGAATCTCCGTCTGGGGGTTATTCCGGGCGTATTCCGGGAAAAAGTCCATATAACGGAAGAAATTGCTGCCGCCAATTTTCGGGTCAGTGGTCCATCTGGGCGTCCAAATCACCCGGAAGCCGCCCCGGGAGAACTCCCAGGAGGGGCTGCGCTCCTGCTGGTGGGAAAACAGGTCCGAAAAGACCAATGTGCCCAAATACTTACTGTGGCGAATGCCCAGTTTATGAGAGAGTGGGAAACGCCGGGTGTTGTACCGCTTTTCCGTTTCAGAAACAGCGTAAAAACAGTAAATGCTCCGGTAAAAGTCCAGCTCCATGCAGGAAAGCAGTTCTTCCGTTAGGGCAAAGCCATAGGGGGTAATGCAAAGCTTGGCATACCGGGAAACCACCCTGCTTCGGTAACACTCCGGAAGATAGGCGTCATAGGGCTGCTGATAAAATACATAGTCCGGCTTCAGCGCCTGGAGATCGTACCAGTCCCCTATGCTTTCCCCGGTGTTCCAGGGGCCGTCCCCCTCCCGGGCATCTATGGCATCATAGCCGTTTTCGGCAAAAAACCGGAAGGTGCTGCCGGTATCCCTGTCAAAAGGGTCCGGGACACACAGCAGTGTTACCGCAAACCGCTCATCCGCACGTAAAAGGTCGTAAAGCGCCTTGCTTTTGTTCCAGCAATTGGGGTCCTGCTGCAAAAAACACACCCGAACAGGCCCGGCTGCAGGTTTCTTTTCAACTTTCCACCGCAGCAATCCAACGGCAGCTACGGTGCTTTTGCAAAGGTTTACCGTCCAGGCGTAAAAACTGTAGAGTACCCGCAGTACGGGAGCGCTTTTGTGCTTATAGTAAAAGGCTTTCAGTTTTTGTAGCATAATGCACTCACTTCCGCATTGCCAGCAGTTTTTGTACCAGGGCAATGACTTTTTTATAGTTAACCGCTGCGATGACCAGCGCCACCAGCAGAATACCGTAGCGAACATACCACAAAGGATACAGGGCTGTACACCCAGCTATCAGCACAAGGAAGACAAGCCCCAGCAGGGTCTGCGCGCGAATGGGAAGAATATTTTTGCCCTCATAGCTGTTCTTGCGGCAAACCCGTTGGGCGCATACATGAAGGAACAGCCAGAACAGGATATAGCTGATAAGGGTTACGAAAGCGGCGGCGTAGTAGCCCACCAGCTTGATTCCGATATAGTTAAATACAATATTAAACACTGCGCAGCCGATGGTGGCAGCTACCAGGCTTCCCTTCTTTTCAAAGAAGAACAGCACATTGCAGGCAGGGTCGGTAAAAAACTCAAACAAAACCCCGGCAACCAGCGGCGGGATAATCCACACGGCCTCATAATAGGTCTGTCCGCCCATCAAAAGCAGCAACTCCGGCGCTACGAAGGTAAATAGCAGCAGTATCCCGCCCACCGCGGCGGAAATGGCAATGTTAAATTTTTTGATGGAAGCAGTCTGCTGACTTTTCAGCTGTTTGAAGAACCAGGGGGTGTAGGAATTGCGGATGGCGGTAATAACAAACACCAAAAGCAGCGCAATGGTATGGGCAAGCCCGTAAATACCCGCCTTGTCCGTGCTTACCATAGAGGAGATCATGATTCGGTCAGAAACACTGAACACGATCTGGGACAAATAGTAAGGAATCAGGGGCAGGTTAAAGCCCAGAGCAAATTTCCAATATTTTTTCACAAAAAGCTTTTTGCCCTGGGCAAAATTATACACCGCAATGGCAAAGCCAAAGAGCACCTCCACCAGAGCCACAGCAACAATGCGCATATAGCCCTTCTCCTCGGAGAAGAGCACCGCCACAACGCCCAGAGCCTGGGCCAGAACCGAGGACAGGATAATCACGGCGGACATGGCCTTGTATTTGGAATCAAACCGGCAGTTGGACATCCACAGCTCGGAGTTAAACCGGGCAAGGATATTCACAATCATCACCAGCAAAATCACAAAGGGCAATTCCATAAGCCCTGTTAAAAAATTCCGAAACACAACAGCGGCCGCCAGAGCGATCGCCGAAATCAGAAGCACCAGGCCCTGAATGCCAGAGGTATAGACCTTCCGATCGTCGGAAAACTTCACCTGCGCAGTGTTAAACGAGCCATGCTGCAGGTTCAGCGTGGTAAAAATGCAAACCACATTGATCCAGGAATTATACAGAGTAACCTGGCCGAAATGCTCTGTGGTCATAATCCGGGTAAAAATCGGGGTGGTCAGAAAGGAAATGCCCTTTTGGATCACACTGCAGATAATAAACCACAAAGAGACCTTGGCGGCATCGGGAAGGCTTTTGTACTTCTCCCACAAGCCGCCCACAAGGGTGCGAATTTTCATAAGAACGGATACTCCTTACTTTTCGTCGGTCAAAAGCTTTTCATAGGACCGGTTTACGCAAAATTCTGTGCCAAAGCCTTCCTTAAAGCGGGAAAGACCCAGGTTCAGATACCGACCCTGATCCTCGGTGCAGATACCGAAGCTGAAGATGTCCAACCCCTTATCCACTGCAGTCTGAATCAGATTGAAAATCAGGAAGTCCATGGGGAACAGCTTCAGATATTCCTCATCGGAGGACAGATACTGGGTGTGCACCAGCTTGTCGCTGAAATAGAACAGCATACTGCCGGCCACCAGCTTTTCTTCCAGGTAAACGCCGTAAAATTCAATTCGCTCATCAAAGCGGTTGAACTTCAAATCGTACAAATCCTCCAGAGAATGCACGGCATGAAGCCCCAGCTTCTGCAGATTCTTCAGAAGCACTTGGTAATACCCGGCGATTTCCTCCCGGGTTTCCAGCTTTTTGAACACGAAGCCGCTTTTCAGAGAATACCGGTAATCCCGCCGCTTACTGCTGGTAAAGGGAGCAGATACATCTTCCCGGTATTTTTCCAAAGGCAGGTAGTAGTTTAGCTCATTGTAGGCGGTGAAGCCGAATTTATACAGGAAGTAGTCCAAAAGGCTGGTATCTTCCCTTTGATAGATGTCCGCCACCATTTTGAAATAGATTTTTTCGAAGCCCTGCTCTTTTACAAAAGAAAGGATCGCTTCCAAAATCTCACTGATTGCCGAAGCAGTGTACACATTCCGGCAGATGGAAATGCCCCCGAAGGTTGTACCCTTGTGGGCAAAAAAGGTGCGCTTGCCCTCGTCCATAATTTCGCAGGCCAGAACCACCGCCACCAGCTCACTGCCCTTGCGGATACACAGCGAACGGTCGGTAAACCGTCCCTGGGGGTGGTAGTTGATAAACTTCCGGGTCTGCAGGAAAGTGCCGTTCATACTGTTTTGCAGAACAAACCGGTCCCACTTTTCCTCGTCCCCGGGGGTATAAAAGTCAACGGTATAAGCCATAATGCAACCTCTTATTGAAAATTGTTCAGCGCGTCAATGACGTACTGAATTTCCTCGTCCGTCATTCCGTAGTACATGGGCAAACTCAGTTGGGTGGCGCTGATTTCCTCGGCAACGGGCAGCTGCCCCTGAGCAATGCCCAAATCCCTGTAGCAGTCCTGCAGGTGCATGGGTATGGGATAGTGCTTATTCGTGGCAATTCCCTTTTCCTCCAGATAGGCCGCCAGCTCATCACGGCGCTGACACCGCACTGCAAAGATGTGCCACACGGGGACATTTTCCTCCATAACATAGGGCAGAGAAATCAGCGGATTGCAAATGCCGGCAAGGTACTTGTCCGCGGTGGCCCGGCGGTTTTCGTTTACCTTGTCCATAGAGGGGAGCTTGGCTGCCAGGAATGCTGCCTGCAGCTCGTCCAGGCGGGAGTTGACGCCCTTGTAAATGTGGTGATACTTATAGTCCGAGCCGTAATTGCCCAAAGCCCGCACCTTGTCCGCCAACGCCTGATTGTTGGTTACCACCGCGCCGGCATCTCCCAGCGCCCCCAGATTTTTTCCGGGGTAGAAGCTGAAGCCTGCGGCATCGCCAAAGGAGCCCACAACCTTGCCCTTATAGGTGGCGCCGTGGGCCTGGGCGCAGTCCTCAATCACGTAGAGGTTATGCTTCTTGGCCAGGGCCATAATGGGGTCCATATCGCAAGCCTGCCCATACAGGTGCACCGGCATGATGGCCTTGGTCTTGGGGGTGATTGCCGCCTCAATTTTAGCGGGATCCATGTTATAGGTGCGAATATCCGGCTCTGCGAACACCGGCGTTGCCCCCACATAGGTAACCGCCAGAGCGGTGGCAATGTAGGTATTGGACGGAACGATTACCTCGTCCCCTTCCCCGATTTCCAGCGCCCGAAGCACCAGCATCAAAGCGTCCAGGCCGTTGCCAACGCCGATGCAGTATTTACTGTCGCAGTATTGGGCAAAGGCCTTTTCGAAGGCCTCGTCCTCCTTGCCGCCGATATACCAGCTTCTGTCCAGCACCCGGGCAAAGGCATCTCGCAGCTGGCTGTCCAGCTCCTTTTCCAGGGGCTTAAAGGAAACAAAAGGAACGTTCATAATCATTTCTCCTT
>JAZOQT010000052.1:0-5589 GCA_045656245.1 Faecousia sp. | reverse complement strand
CGGACACGGCTGTGTCCGGGGTTTTTGTGTCGGTTTTATGCGCCTGTGCTGGGGGTGTAGCCTGGCGTGGGGTCAAAGGTATACGCATAGTCCTGTAAGCCCGGGGCAGGCAGGGGCGTATCCCCGCATTTTACAATCAAGCCTTCGGACAGATTCTCATCAAAGGAGATGGGGGCAGCTTCCCGTTCTGCCGGTGTGCGCTTGTCAATGATGGTATATTTGTACAGTCTGGCGGCTTCGTCCACACCTATGTAAATCTCCACATAGATATCTCCGTTGGCCTGTTCTTGGGATGTGTTGGATGTGATTTTTAAGTTGCTTGCCAAAATCTCCAGCGTACAGCCTGTTGTGTCTGTATTGGTACAGTGGATTTTTTTATCGTTTCCTACCGCTTCCCAGTTGGATAAACTGTGGCCCAGGGCGTCGGTAAAGTCCTTCTTCTCTGCCTGTGTACATCTGGAGCAGGCAATCTCCGTATACCCCCCTGCTGTACAGGTGGGAGCGATGACATTGGTGATTTTGCTGTGGCCCAGGGCATTGACATATTCCCGCTTATCTACATGGCCGCAGCGGGAGCAGGTATACTGGGCATAGCCCATTTCCTCGCAGGTGGGATTGATAACCTTCTTGGTTTCTTTATGACCAAGAGCATCGGTCATATCCCGAATGTCGGAAGCGCCGCAGTCGCAGCGGTACAGGGCGTAGCCGCCTTCCAGACAGTTGGCATGGTGGGTTCTGTACAGAGCAAACAGATGGGTGTGAGACTCCTCTGTGGGCTTGGTAGCAGGGGGTTGGGAGTCTGTGGGTGTTTGGGTCGGCTCGGTGCCGGACGCTTCCGGAGTGGGAGCGGGGGTGGCGGAGGGGGGATTGGGGCTGCGCAGGCTTTCCACAATGCCACCGACCTTGAAGGCCACAACGCCGGACAATACAACAACAGCGGTCAATATAACACACATGGTACAAAATAAAATCCGCTTGGGGGACATAGCCATTACCTCCTTGGGTGCAGTGCTTCTTATTATACCCCCCGCGGATGGGAATTGCAAGAGGGAAAGAAAAAGAATCTGAAAAGAAAAGGCCGCTTTCTGACGAAAGCGGCCTGAAGTTTTACAGCTCGCAGTTACCCACGGTTCTGGGGAAGGGAAGAACGTCCCGAATATTGGAAATGCCGGTGAGATACATCACACAGCGCTCGAAGCCAAGGCCAAAGCCTGCGTGGCGGGCAGAGCCGTACTTGCGCAGGTCCATGTAGAAGCCGTAATCCTCGGGCTTCATGCCCAGCTCCTCAATACGGGCCTTCAGGATATCGTAGTTATCCTCACGCTGGCTGCCGCCGATGATTTCGCCGATGCCGGGAACCAGACAGTCCATAGCGGCGACGGTTTTTCCGTCGGGGTTCAGCTTCATGTAGAAAGCCTTGATTTCCTTGGGATAGTCGGTAACAAACACAGGGCGCTTGAACACCTGCTCGGTGAGGTAGCGCTCATGCTCGGTCTGCAAATCGCTGCCCCAGTGAACGGGATAGTCAAACTCTGCATTGTGCTTTTCCAGAATTTCAATGGCTTCGGTGTAGGTTACCCGGCCGAAATCGGAATTCAGCACGTGGTTCAGCCGCTCCAGCAGGCCCTTATCAATAAAGCTGTTGAAGAATTCCATTTCCTCGGGGGCATGCTCCAGCACATAGGAAATGATGTACTTAATCATGTCCTCGGCAAGGCGCATATCGTCGGAAAGGTCGGCGAAGGCGATTTCCGGCTCAATCATCCAGAATTCAGAGGCGTGGCGGGTGGTGTTGGAGTTCTCCGCCCGGAAGGTGGGGCCAAAGGTGTAGATATTCCGGAAAGCCATGGCGAAGGTTTCGCCGTTAAGCTGACCGGAAACCGTCAGGTTGGTGGGCTTGCCGTAGAAATCCTGGGAAAAATCCACCTTGCCGTCTTCGGTTTTGGGTACGTTATTCAAATCCAGGGTGGTAACCTGGAACATCTCTCCCGCGCCCTCGCAGTCAGAGCCGGTAATCAGGGGCGTGTGCACGTACACAAAGTCCCGGTCCTGGAAGAACTGGTGAATGGCCATAGCCGCCAGACTGCGGATACGGAATACCGCCTGGAAGGTGTTGGTACGGGGACGCAGGTGGGTGATGGTCCGCAGAAATTCCATGGAATGGCGCTTGGGCTGCAGGGGATAATCTCCTGTGGAAGCGCCCTCCACCGTAACGGACTGCGCCTGAATCTCAAAGGGTTGCTTGCTGTCGGGAGTGAGAACCACCTCGCCCTTTACAATGAGGGCGGCGCCGATATTAATCTTGCTGATTTCCTGGAAATTGGGAATCGTATCATTATAAACCACCTGTACGGGGGTAAAGTAGGTGCCGTCATTGAGCACGATGAAGCCAAATTGCTTACTGGGGCGGCGATTGCGTACCCAGCCGCCGATTTCCACGGTTTGACCGGCGTATTTTTCTGTGTTTTTGAACAGCTCGCGAACAGAAATCAGTTCCATAGTCCTTATCTCTCCTGCCTATTTTGAATATTTAATTAAGTATACGCCAAAATGGAAGATTTTACAAGGGGGAAGTTATATTTTGCGGAAAAATATATGAAATACCGCCGTATTCGCAAAGAAGCGGCAGACCCAAGGCCTGCCGCTTTTGCCGTATTTACAGGTGAAGAACTCTGTCTTTGATTTCCTGGGTGCGGCCCTGGTTCCAATACTGTGTGCCGATATAGCCGCAGGTTCTTCGGGCCACGTTCATTTTGCTCTGGTCTGTGTTGCCGCACTGGGGACAAACCCAAACCAGCTTGCCGTCGTCTTCCCGAATCTCGATCTCTCCGTCGAAGCCGCATTCCTGGCAGTAGTCGCTCTTGGTGTTCAGCTCGGCGTAGATGATGTTGTCGTAGATGAACTGCATCACTTCCAGTACTGCGTCCAGATTCTGCTGCATATTGGGAACCTCAATGTAGCTGATAGCGCCGCCGGGGGACAGGTGCTGGAACTGGGCCTCGAAGGCCAGCTTGTTGAAGGCGTCGATTTCCTCGGTAACGTGGACGTGATAGGAGTTGGTGATATAGCCCTTGTCGTTAATGCCCGGTACAATGCCGAAGCGCTTTTGCAGGCACTTGGCGAACTTGTAGGTGGTGGACTCCAGGGGTGTGCCGTAGAGGGAGAAGTCGATGTTGGACTGCTCCTTCCATTTCCGGCAAGCGCCGTTGAGTACGTCCATAATTTCCAGGGCAAAGGGAGTGGCTTCCGGGTGGGTATGGGATTTGCCTGTCATGTACTTGACGCACTCGTAAAGACCGGCGTAGCCCAGAGAAATGGTGGAATAGCCTCCGTACAGCAGCTTGTCGATAGGCTCGCCCTTGGGAAGCCTGGCCAGCGCGCCGTATTGCCACAGAATGGGCGCGGCATCGGACAGGGTGCCCTTCAGCCGTTCGTGCCGGCACATCAGCGCCTTGTGGCACAGCTCCAGACGCTCCTGGAAAATCTCCCAGAACCGGTCCAGGTTTCTCTCAGAGGACAGGGCGATGTCCGGCAGGTTGATGGTAACCACGCCCTGATTGAAGCGCCCGTAGTACTTGTGCTTGCCCGGCTCGTAGTTGCCTGCGTTGGCAATGTTGCCCACCCCTGCGTCGGTGAAGCGGTCAGGAGTGAGGAAGGAACGGCAACCCATACACACGTATACGTCGCCCTTCAGCTCCAGCATTTTCTTTTCGCTGATGTAGTCCGGCACCATGCGCTTTGCGGTAACCTTGGCGGCCAGCTTGGTCAGATACCAGTAGGGGGAATCCTCTGTGATGTTGTCCGGCTCCAGTACGTAAATCAGCTTGGGGAAGGCGGGGGTAATCCACACGCCCTTCTCGTTTTTCACGCCCTCGTAGCGCTGCTTGAGCATTTCCTCGATAATCAGCGCCAGGTCCTTCTTTTCTTGCTCATTGCGGGCCTCGTTCAAATACATGAATACGGTGATGAAGGGGGCTTGGCCGTTGGTGGTCATTAAGGTAACCACCTGGTACTGAATGGTCTGTACACCACGGCTGATTTCCTCCCGCAACCGCTTCTCCACAACGGCGGAGATTTTCTCCTCGGAGGCAATTACGCCCAGGGCTGCCATTTCCTGCTCCACACTCTTGCGAATTTTCTCCCGGCTGATTTGCACGAAGGGGGCAAGGTGGGTCAGGGAAATGGACTGACCACCGTACTGGTTGGAGGCCACCTGGGCAATAATCTGGGTGGCGATGTTACAGGCGGTGGAGAAGGAGTGGGGCTTTTCAATCAGCGTACCGGAGATAACCGTGCCGTTTTGCAGCATATCCTCCAAATTTACCAGATCGCAGTTGTGCATATGTTGGGCGAAATAGACGGAGTCGTGGAAGTGGATAATGCCGGCATTGTGGGCGTCCACCACATCCTGGGGAAGCAGAATACGGTTAGTGATGTCCTTGCTTACCTCGCCTGCCATATAATCCCGCTGCACTGCGTTAATGGTGGGGTTTTTGTTGGCGTTTTCCTGCTTGACTTCCTCGTTGTTGCACTCAATCAGAGTCAGAATCCGGTCGTCGGTGGTGTTGGACTGGCGAAGGAGGCTCCGGGTGTAGCGATAGGTGATGTAGCACTTGGCCACTTCAAAAGCGCCGTGGGCCATAATGGCCTTTTCCACCAGGTCCTGGATTTCCTCCACAGAGGGGCTGCGGCCCATTTCCTCGCAGGCAATCCGTACGCTTTCGGCGATGCGCTCAATCTGCAAAGAGGTCATGCGCACCTTTTCCTCCACCGCGTTGTTGGCGCCGGTAACGGCAGCCTTAATTTTTTCAATATCGAAAACGACCTCTGAGCCGTTCCGCTTGATAATTTTCATACAATTTCCTCCCAGGGTGCAAAATATGTCGTGCACTGTCAATTATACAATATCTTGTGGTTTTTGCAATAGATAATCACTAAATAATGTATACAAATTTTTAAGGAGGAATTTGTGAAATATTATCCAAGACGCAGGGAAGCAGGGGAAGGGCAAGACCTTAGGGGTCAAATTGCCTGTGGCAGGGCAACGGTTTGCACTTCCTGGCAGCCTTTGCATAAACTGTCCTATAAGCGTTTTGCTTATCCCCAATTTTTGCTCGGGAGGTATCTAACTATGGCTGAAAGAAGTCAGGACACCCAGTGCTGCGACCCCCAGGATTTGCAGCAGGCCATGTCCATTCACACCCGAAAAATTACGGACAGCTGCCGGGATAAGGATTGCATTGAGGATCTGCGGGTGTATTTAACCCGGGGCTCACAAGCACTTCTGGACTCCTGCGCCAGCGCAAAGGTGCGCTGCACCCAATTGCTTTACACATACATTGATGTAGAGCCGGTGGCATTTGACCGCAATCACTATTGCATTGATGTAACCTTCTACTATCGGGTGTTGGCAGATGCTACCATTGGCAATTCCCGTCCTGCGGCGCTGTACGGTCTGGCGGTATTCACCAAGCGGGCGGTGCTTTGCGGAGAGGACAGCCATGCCCACATCTATACCAGCGATACCCGCCTGTGCGGCGCTGACGGCGCCTCTGTCCGCCATGCCAACTATCCCACCGCCGTGGTGGA
>JAZOQT010000051.1:0-13519 GCA_045656245.1 Faecousia sp. | reverse complement strand
GTATGTTCTTGCTGTAAAGTCTGTGGATTAATTAGTGTCAGAGCTGTTGAACTTGACAAAATAGTGTAAGGGAATTAACATACTCCTATTCAAGAAGAGGACAATGATAATGAAAACTAACAAGATTTTTTGCGTCCTATTTGTAATAGCAGCTTGCTGTTTTCTGGCAGGAACAGTTAACCATATAGTCAACACACATGAAGGATGGTTGTCCTCACTGCTGTTGGCTGGCGGATGCTTGTGTGGAGCGGTTGTATTTTACAAAAAGAAGTAGTCCAATTCCAATTTGACGGAGGATGCATAATGAAAAAATACGAAGGTATTGGATATGCAATCGGTTTTCTTTTAGGTGTAATTGTAGCAGGAGTATGCCTCTACTTTACCAAAAGTCCTTTGTCGGGCTTTGCTATTTTGTTGTGTGCATATTTTGGCGGAAGGATAGGAAAAAGAATCAACAAACCTAAGCAATAAGCAAAATTCCAATATGTCGAACAGATAAAGACGGCACCCATCACGGGTGCCGTCTTCTCATATAAGTCCGTAATATTGGAATGCTTCCCGAATGGCATTTTCCTTTTCGGGGGTTAGGTTTGTGGGGAGTCTGCCGTGTCCTGAGGGGAGGTTGCAGACAAGCATACGATTGATTCGTCTGTAATTCGTTTAGGTAGGGAAGTTGTATCGATTACCTTATCCATGAGATAATAGTCATTGCCATACATCTGCGCTTCTCCGACCACAGCAAATCCTGCTTTCATGTATGTCTTATAGGCAGGAATGTTGGATTTTACCACAGATAAACGAATAGACATATGACCTTTTTCCCGCAGAATGGATTCAACTCTTTGCACCATTTCAAAGGATAGTCCCCGACCTTGATAGGCCCTGTCGATTACGACTCTGGCTATTTCTTTACCACTACTGCATGACCAGCAGTCAAAATCATCCAGTTCATTTTCAGGCACAATAGAAATAGCACCGATTGTTTTGCTGCCATCGGTCATTACATATAGGTTGTTTGTATCTAAATCGTGCTGAATTTCTGTAATGGTAGGATAGCTGTCGTTCCACACACAGAACTCACCGCTTTTTGCACTTTCGTAAAGGGAAAGTACTTGTGCAGCATCATCTTGCCTAGCAATTCTGAAGTTCTGCTTTGTTAAACAAACAATAGTTTCCACGTGGCTGCACCGGGGGAACAGGTCGGCGGCCATGGCGTTTTGCAGGCGATAGCCTTTTTCCTTTAGCAGGGCGACATCTCGGGCAAGGGTGGCAGGGTCGCAGGAAACGTACACGATGCGCCGCGGGGCAAATCGGGACAGGGCTTCAATGGTATCGGCATTTAGTCCCTTGCGGGGCGGATCTACCACCACCACATCTGCCTGAATCCCTTGCCGCTCCAGCTCCAGGGCTGCCTGGCCGGCGTCGCCGCAGAAAAACTGGGCATTTTCAATGCCGTTGCGTTTTGCGTTTTCTCTGGCATCCTCCACCGCTTGGGGAACGATTTCCACCCCGATGACCCTTCCCGCGGCCTTGGCCATGGCCAACGTAATGGTGCCCACACCGCAGTACAGGTCCAGGACCGTGTCCTTTTCCGTAATCTGCGCCTGCTGAATGGCGGCGGCGTACAGCCGCTGGGCCTGGTGGTGGTTTACCTGGTAAAAGGACTTGGGGGAGAGGCGGAAGGCAAGGCCGCAGAGAGTGTCCTCAATATACCCCTTGCCCCAGAGGATGATTTCTTCCTCACCCAGCACCACGTTGCCTTTTTTTGTATTTACCGACAGCACCAAGGTGGCAAAGCCGGGGATTTTTTCCAGACGGGCAAACAGGGCCTTTTCCCTGGGCAGACTTCTGCCGTTTACCGCAAGGCATACCAGAATCTCCCCGGAGACCGCGCCCCGGCGGACATAAATATGCCGCAAAAGCCCTGTGTGGTTTGCTTCGTCATAAACACTGACCCTATATTGGTTTACATAATCTATAACGGCGTCCTTGACCATGTCCATTTCCCGGGGCAAAATCAAACACCGCTGATTTTCCACCACCTGGTGGGTGCCGGCCTTGAAGAAGCCTGCGTAGGCCCTGCCGTTTTTCACGGACACGGGGTACTGGGCCTTGTTGCGGTAGCCGTGGCAGGTGGGGGCGGAAAGGATGGGAATACTGTCCAGGTTTTCCCCGCCGATGCGGTTCAGGCACTGGCGAACCCGCTCTGCCTTCAAACGGGCTTCCTCGGTGTAATCCATGTGCCAAAAATCACAGCCGCCGCAGAGCTTTGCCACGGGACATTCCCGGTTGATGCGGTGGGGGGATTTTTCCAGAATCTCCGTCATTTTTCCTGCCGCCCAGGTTTTCTGGGCCTTTTCAATGCGCACAAGGCAACGTTCCCCCACGATGGCATTGGGGATAAAAACGGCGCACCCGTCAATCTTGGCGATGCCCTGACCTTCTGCGGTGTAATCACAAATCATGGCTTCATAAATTTGGTTCTTGTTCAGCATGGCATCGCCTCCCGTAGTTTTGTGGTATTATAGTAGCACATTTTTTCCTTTGGGTAAAGGATTTGTTGCAAGTGGACGCATTTTGTGGTAGAATATGTGGGTGCTTCGCCTCGGAGTTCCTGTTATGGGGAATTTTGGTAGGCAGAACCCGACTTTTCCCGCCATAGGAGATTGCTATGTTTTCAGATGTTTTACTCACCGTGGACTTTGACCGCACCCTCACCGCCCCGGATTCTTCCATTCCCTGGCGTAACATGGAGGCAATCGAATACTTTATGGCCAATGGCGGTATATTCACCTTAAATACCGGCAGAAGCACCAATACCATGGGCGATATGGTGCAGACCATTCCCGTAAACGCGCCGTTTTTGCTGTATAACGGCAGCGCCGCCTATGACGGGAAAACCAAACAGCTGTGTAACACCCATATCATCGACTTGGATATGTGGCAGACCATGGCTCAGGTCCATGAGGCCTTTCCGGAAATGAATCTGGAAATTCAGGGCTGGGATACCCACTATCTGTACCATGCCCACGACAGCTATGTGGCCTTTTACGACCATTTGGGCTGGGGACACAAGAAGGCTGTTCCCGGTACGGATGTAGGACCTTTTCTGAAATTTACCCTGTTTGGGGTGGAATGTAACCCCAATGTGGGAGTGGGGCAGTTTTTCTCCGGTTCGGAGGCGGAAATCCGCCGCATGGACGAAATCGAAGCATGGCTCAACCGCCGCCACGGGGATAAGGTGGTGGTGTTCCGGGCAGGCCACCGTATCATTGATGTCCATGCCAAGGGCGTATCCAAGCTCAACTGCGCCCGTCAGCTTCAGAAGGACCTGGGCAGAAAGATTTTGGTGTGCGTAGGCGATGCGGAGAACGACCTTTCCATGCTGGAGGGGGCGGACTATGCCTTCTGCCCCAGCGACGGTGTGGTGGCAGACCGCTTCCCCAATGTGTGCCAGTGCGGAAAAGGCGCAGTGGCAGATGTGATTTATGAAAAAATCCCCGCTATCTTGAAAAATAGACCTTGACAACCCAGTTTTCCTATGCTAAAATTCTATGGCTGAACTGTCATAGACTTGCGGGTGTAGTTCAATGGTAGAACACCAGCCTTCCAAGCTGGATACGCGGGTCCGATTCCCGTCACCCGCTCCAACGAACATGCGCCAGTAGCTCAGTTGGATAGAGCAACTGCCTTCTAAGCAGTAGGTCAGGGGTTCGAGTCCCTTCTGGCGTGCCAACTTAACATACCACGCCAAATAGATGTATGTATTTCCGGACGGAGAAATCTCTCCCGGGACTCGAAGGATAAAATGCAACGCGGGCGAGCGTTGCTCGCGAGGGCTTGACCGAGCGAAACCTTGATTTTACGAGTCCCTTCTGGCGTGCCAACTTTTTGCAGACAGCAAACTGAATATGGTGGGTGTCGCCAAGAGGCCTAAGGCACCGGATTGTGGTTCCGGTATTCGTGGGTTCGAATCCCATCACCCACCCCATAAAAAAGAGAGTAGCTTGTGCTACTCTCTTTTTTATATGGGCATTCGGGGAGGTGGGATTCGAAAGGGCGGCCGAGCAAAGCGAGGTAAAAACATGCTGGGGAGAGCATGTTTTTAGCCCGTGGGAGAATCCTCTGCACCGTAAGGTGCAGCTTAATGTCGGCAAACGGAGGAATGGAAGCATTCAGAGTAGCTTGTGCTACTCTCTTTTTTGTATGGGCATTCGGGGTGATGTGCTAAATGCACCCGTTTCTTGACAATCCTGTCGGAATTTGTTATGCTAATGAAAATGTTTTACAGGAGGCATTTCCCTATGAAACGCACGGATTACATCAGCTGGGACGAATACTTCATGGGCATCGCCATGCTGGCGGCCAAGCGAAGCAAGGACCCCAACACCCAGGTAGGCGCCTGTATTGTTTCCCAGGACAACATCATCATTTCCACCGGCTACAACGGTATGCCCAAGGGCTGCAGCGACGACGACTATCCCTGGGATCGGGACGGGGAGCAAACCAAGTATCCCTATGTGGTTCACGCCGAGCTTAACGCCATTCTCAATGCCAATGGCCGGGATTTGCGGGGCAGCCGGATTTATGTGGCGCTGTTTCCCTGTAACGAGTGCGCCAAGGCCATTATCCAGAGCGGTGTAAAAGAGGTGCTGTACCTGTCGGATAAGTATAAAGACACCATGGGCAATCTGGCCTCCAAGCGTATGCTGGACTCCGCCGGTGTGAAATACACCCAGCTGAAGCCCCAGCTTCCTGCTATCACCCTGGACTTTATCCCCGAGGAGGACAAGAAGTAAAAAGGCGGCGCCTTTCGAAAGAAAGGCGCCTTAATTTTTTGGGCGGCTGCATAAATTCTCCCACTCTGGCAAACAATACCTCCACACACCAATTTCAGGAGGTTTTTCTATGTTGCGAACACGAATTGTTTGCCTGTGTCTGGCGGCTGCCTGCGTTCTGGGCATTGCAGGCAACGCCATTGCCCTGGAGGTGGAATCCGACAGCACCTACTGCTTCAGCGCCGAGGATTTTCCCGAGGAAGGTGCGCTGGCCGGCATTTGCATCACCGCTTTGCCGGATGCCCGGGTGGGCACAGCCATGCTGGGACATCGGGTACTGCAGCCGGGGGATATTCTCACTGCCCAACAGCTGGAGCAAATGACCTTTGTGCCCCTGCGCACCCAAGAAAATCAACAGGCGGTTATGACCTATCTTCCTATCTATGAAAACCGGGTAGCCGCCGCGGTAAGCATGGAGATTTCCGTTTTGGGCAAGGAGGACAAAGCCCCGGTTGCTCAGGATTTTGCTCTGGAAACCTACAAGAACCTGCCCAATGAGGGCGCCTTGAAGGTATCTGACCCGGAGGGACAGGCGCTGACCTTTACCGTTACCCGTCAGCCCAAGCGGGGTCAGGTAACTGTAAACGATGACGGTACCTTCCTGTATACCCCCAAGAAGAATAAGGTGGGGGTAGATTCCTTTGTGTACACCGCCACAGACCCTGCCGGCAATGTTTCCCGGGAGGCTACCGTAACCATTCGGATTCTCAAGCCGGCAGATGCCACCCGGTATGCTGACACCGCCGGCACGCCCTATCGCTTTGCTGCGGAGTGGATGAAGAACACCGGCCTGTTTATTGGGGAGCGCATCGGCAGTGAGTACTGCTTCCGGGGCGACCAGCCGGTGAACAGGGGGGACTTCGTCGCCATGGCGGTGAAGCTGCTGAACATTCCTGTGGAGGAAAGCGTGGAATTTACCGGTTATACCGATGAGATTCCTATGTGGCTGAAGCCCTATCTGGCTGCCGCTCTGCGCAGTGGCCTGACTGCCGGGCTGCCTGTGGCGGAAAGTGGAAGCTTTGGCGCAGATACCCCCATTACCGGGGCGGAAGCTGCCGTTATGCTGCAGAACGCCCTTGATTTGCCTGTTTCCACAGCCCAGACCCAGCTGGACGATTCTGTGCCCCAGTGGGCGGTGTATGCGGTAACGGCCATGGCTGACCACGGCGTTGCCATTTCTCCGGCAGAGAATCTTACCCGCGGGCAGGCGGCGCAGCTGCTGTATCAAATCAGCCAGATGGCCGAGGAAGCTCCCGGACTGCAAATATATCAATAAATGCAAAGAAGCCTTCTCCCGTGGAGAAGGCTTCTTATTTGCGTTTATTACCGATGCTCGCCAAGGAAGAACAGCGCCAGAGTGCCCGGCCCGGAGTGAGAGCCGATTACAGCGCCGGTATAGCCGATGAACACTTCCTTTGCCTCGGTGGTTTCTTTCAGCTTCTTTTCCAGATATCTGGCATCTTCCAGGCAGTCCCCGTGGCAAATGAACATCACTTCGTTTTCTCCGGCGATGCCCAGCTCCTTTGCCTTGGCAACGAGGGCGTCGATGGAGGCCTTTCTGCCCCGGGTTTTGGACATATTAATTAAATGCCCTTCGTCGTCCATGTGCAGCACGGGCTTGATGTTCAGCATGGTGCCCAGCAAAGCCGTGGTGGCGCTGACACGGCCGCCTCGCTTCAGGTACATCAAATCGTCCACAGTAAACCAGTGGCACAGATGATACTTGTTGGTTTCCAGCCACTGGGCCAGCTCCTCCAGGGTTGCGCCGGCATCCCGCTTGCGGCAGGCATGCCACAGCAGAAGGCCCTGCCCCAGGGAAGCGCACAGGCTGTCCACCACCCGGATTTTTCGGTGAGGGTAGGCTTCGCCCAGCTCTGTGGCTGCAATTACGGCAGACTGATAGGTTGTGGAAAGTCCGGAGGAGAAGGTCAGCACCAGGGCGTCCTTACCGCTTTTCAGGGCAGGCTCAATCACCTCTGCCCACCGGGCGGGATTGACCGCGGAGGTGGTGGCGCTTTCTCCTGCGCGCAGACCGGCATATAGCTCCTTTGCCAGAGAATCCACAGAGTCAAACAAGCTCTCTCCACGGAAATTTACCTGCAGCGGAACAGTAACGATTCCCAGCTCCTGCAGCTTTTCTTCCGGCAGGTCGCAGCCAGAATCGGAAATAATTTGATATTGGAACATTTGAAACACACTCCTAAAAAATACTGGACAGCCGGAAGCGTACGGCTTATAATATGGAGTAAGCGGCTGTCGCTTTTCTTATAGCTTACTGCATTTTATCATGAATGTCATCCGTTTTTTCAGAGAATTTGCGTAAAACGCCTCTCCTGCCGGTGGAAACAACCGCTCTACCGGCAGTAGAATCCCTGATTTTTGCAAATTTCCCCTTGGGAGGTAGCTTATGACCAAGCTTTTGCTGAAATGCTTTGTAAAGGAGTATACCCAGCCGGCAGACCCGAAAACCCGGGGCGCCGTGGGCAGCCTGAGTGGCTGGGTGGGCATTGTGTGCAATGTGCTGCTGTTCGCCGGGAAGCTGGCGGTGGGTATTTTGTCCGGATCAGTTTCCATCACTGCCGACGCCATGAACAACTTGACAGACGCTTCCAGCTCCATTGTTACGCTGCTGGGATTTAAGCTGGCGGAAAAGCCGGCAGACTCGGACCACCCCTACGGCCACGCCCGGTATGAATATCTCTCGGCGCTGGCGGTGGCCGCCTTGATTCTGGTGATTGGCTTTGAACTGGGAAAATCCTCGGTGGAGAAGATTTTCAATCCCACCCCTGTCAGCCTGACCTATATAACCCTGGCCGTTTTGGTTTGCTCCATTGGGGTGAAGCTGTGGCTTTCCCATTTTAACAGCAAGCTGGGGAAGTTAATCGGCTCCGCCGCATTGTCTGCCACTGCGACGGACAGCCGAAACGACGTGCTTGCCACCTCTGCGGTGCTTCTGGCCGCCGTTATCGAAAGTCTTGCCGATATCCGCGTGGACGGCTTCATCGGTCTGGGCGTGGCAATTTTCATTTTGTATAGCGGCATTGCTTTGGCAAGGCAAACCGTCAGCCCTCTGCTTGGGGAGGCGGCGACACCGGAGCTTCGCCAGCGGATTGTAGACTATGTCAGCCGGCACCCCAAGGTGTTGGGCTACCATGATTTGATGGTGCATGACTACGGCCCGGGCCGTCGCTTTGCCACACTCCATGTAGAAATGGACAATCGGGAGGACCCTTTGCTCTGCCACGAAATCATCGACGACATGGAACGGGAATGTCTGAAAAGCCACAACATTCATTTGGTGATTCACTACGACCCGGTGGTTACCGATGACCCGGAGCGCAACCGGCTTTTGGAGAGTGTGGAGCAGACTCTGAAGCAGATAGATGCCGGACTGAAGCCCCACGATTTTCGCATGGTCAAGGGCGGCGGACATACCAACCTGATTTTCGATATTTCTCTGCCCACCTGCCTGGAGGGGAAAAAGAAGGAAATCCAGAAAACATTGGAAGATACCCTCTCCCGTCAGGAAAACACCAAAATCTACACGGTTATTACCTTTGACCCCCTGGCCTTTAACCAGGAGGATAATTGCTAACAATCCGTGAACAATCTGCCCAAACGGTTGCAATCTTCTCTTTTTACATTATAATAAGACTATCTTATCAGGCAAGGTGATTGTTGTATGCAAGGTTTCGGCAGTTGGTTGCGTCGGCTGGGCGCATCTATCAGTAACGGACTGCGCCGATTTATGACAGGGCGCTACGGCCCGGATAAGCTGACGACTTATACACTGTGGACTTCGGTAATCCTCATGGTAATCAGCCTGTTTTTCCCCGGTGCCACGGTGAAAATGATTTTTATGACGGCGTATTACGCCCTGTGGGGCTGGAGCATTTTCCGTATGCTCTCCCGAAACACCTATAAGCGGCATCAAGAAAATCGAAAATTTTTGCTGTTTCTGGACAGAATCAAGGACCGGCAGCACCGGTACTTCGACTGTCCCAAGTGCCGACAGAGTGTCCGTGTTCCCCGGGGGAAAGGGAAAATCGCCATTACCTGCCCCAAATGTAAGGAAAAATTTATCCGCAAAACCTAATAAAATGCCCACGGGAAATCCCGTGGGCATATTTTTTACACCGTTACGGATTCCGCCTGGCCGATGGTCAGCTCCTTGGGATAGAAAAACCGCAGCTTTTCTTTGGCAAGGGAGATGTCCACGGTTTTGGCGGTACGAAGCTCGCCGTCCAGATTGATGGCGGTGGGCTTGTCGCAGTGGATTTTCACCCGGTCTGTCCGGAAATGGCGAACCAGCTCAGGCAGCTGCCAGTACTGTCCGCTTTTGTATTTGCCCACCACGCCCGCCACCTGCAGGCGGCTTACTTTTTTTACCAGAAGCACATCCAGAAGCCCGTCCCGGGGGTCTGCCTCCGGCACAGGGTTAAAGCCCCCGCCGTAGAAGCTTCCGTTGCACACGCAAATCATGGTTTGCATTCCGTCGATGATTTCGCCGCCGATTTCCACTACATAGTGCTCCGCAATGCCGCGAATGACATTGACCACCGTGGAAAGGGCGTAGGCGCGAAATCCGGTGAGCAGGGGAAGGCGCTTGTAATTGGCCACATCTGTGCCGATTCTGGCGTCCAGCCCCACGGAGCAGATATTCAGGGAATAGTCCTCATTGCAGGCAATCAGGTCAAATTCCGTTTCCTTGGCATCCAACAGCTTTTCCAAATCATAAAAGGCCTTGGGCTGGGAGAAGATTTTCACAAAATCGTTGCCGCTTCCGCAGGGGAACACGGTAACGGCGGCGTTGGAAAATCCGGCCACACCGGAAACCACTTCGTTGAGGGTGCCGTCGCCGCCACAGGCGTAAATCCGGTATTCCTCACCGGTTTGCGCCGCTTCCCGGGCGAGGGCGCAGCACTGGCCGGGGGCCTGGGAAACCGCAATGCGGTAATCAAGGCCTTTTTCGCCGCAAAGGGCGTGGATTTTTTTCTGATATTCCTTTGTTTTGTCCCGACTTCCTGCCGCAGGATTGATGATAAATAGATGCTTCATTGGCGTCCTCCTGTTTCTCTGGAATCAAGACCGGTGTTTACGGGCGGGGCTTCTTCGGAACTTTTCTCCCGCCATCGGTATACATATACAAATCGCACTTAATCATGCCGTTGTACAGCTTGCGCTTTTTGTCGCAGCGGCGGCCGAAGTAATATTCAAAGCCCTCCTCGGAGGTGATGATATACTTTTTCCAGCCGTCGGCAAATTTCAAATGCCGCCCCAGGGCGCCGTAGAGCCGCTGGGCGTCCTTTTGCTCCAGCATCCGCTGCCCGTAGGGAGGGTTGCAAATCAGAATGCCGCTGTCTGTTGGCAGGCTCATTTTGGTGGCGTCCCCATCCTGGAAGCGGATACAGTCGGCCACGCCGGCTTTCCGGGCATTTGCCATGGAAAGGGATACGCACTTGGGGTCGTTATCCGAGCCCAGAATCCGATAGTCGCCCTTAAATTCCCGGTCCTTTGCCTCCTGCCGTACCTTTTCCCATACGTCCCGGCTGATCCAGGGGTATTCCTGGGCGGCGAACTGGCGCTGCAGGCCCGGCGCCCGGTTTTTGGCGATGAGAGCCGCCTCAATAGGAATTGTGCCGCTGCCACAGAAGGGGTCCCACAAAAATTCTCTGCCCCGATACCGGGCCAGCTGTATCATGGCTGCCGCCAGGGTTTCCCGCAGGGGGGCTTCGTTGCCCACTGCCCGATAGCCCCGCTTGTGCAGCCCCGGACCGGAGGTGTCCAAATACAGGGATACCTGGTCCTTCAAAATTAAAAACTGCAACTGGAATTTGACTCCCGCTTCCGGAAGCCAGCTAATGCCATAGGCCTCTCCCAGCCGGCGGGACGCCGCCTTTTTCACAATGGCCTGGCAGTCCGATTCGCTCATCAGCTGGCTGTCGATGCATTTTCCCTTCACGGGGAATTGCCCGTCTTTTGGAATATAATCCTCCAGATGGGCGTGATACACCCCCTGGAACAGCTCCTCAAAGGTCTTTGCGGGGAACTGCGCCAGCACAATGTGCACCCGCTCGGCGGTGCGCAGGCAGATGTTGGCCCTGGCCAGGGTTTCCGCATCTCCGGAAAACAGCACCCGGCGGTCCTCCACCCGTACATTTTCTGCATTCAGCCGCCGCAGCTCGTCCCCGGCAATGCCCTCCAGCCCAAACAGGCAGGGGGCGGCAAATTCAAATTTCATAGTGTCCTCCTAATCAGCGAATGATCTTGGTAGGCTTCAAATACCGCTCCTGCTCGGAAAAAACGCAGCCGCAGTACTTCTGAATATACATTTCCAGCTCCCGGGCTTTTTCCTGACCGGCCCGGAAATAGGGGCGGAAATCCCGGTACAGGAAGGTCAGCCCATGCTCTGCCGCCGCCTGCTCCGCTATTTGGCGCATCAGCTCGTGGTTTTGGTAGGGGCTGATGAACAGGGAGCTGGTGAAGCTGTCGAAGCCCAATTCCTTTGCTGTCCGGGCAGCCTCAAAAAGCCGCATCTCGTAGCATTTGACGCAGCGGCCGTCAATGTCCTGGGATACCTGGCGCACAAAGGGGCGCAGACCGTAATCGTCTTTTTCCACCAGCTTCAGGTCGATGGACTGGGCATATTGCCGCAGGCAGTTCCGACGGGCGCGGTACTCCGCAAAGGGGTGGATGTTGGGATTGTACCAAAATCCCGTAACGGCGATACCGTCTTTTTGCAGCACCTCAATACACTGATTGGCGCAGGGGGCGCAGCAAATGTGGAGTAAGGTATTCATAACGTTCCTCCCGATACAATATAAAGGAATTATACCACCCTTTTTATCGCCGCGCAAGTATTCCGGTTTCTTCCAAAAAAATTTTTGAATTTTCCCAAAAAGGTGTTGACAAAGAAAATTCCCTATGTTATATTCTAGATGTAAATAGTAATCATTCTTATTTAGGGGGTGCCCATGGAAAGAACGGCAAAACACTTTCGCAAGCGTGATGCCATTCTGACCTGCCTGCGCCAGACCGATTCTCACCCCTCTGCCGATTGGATATACGCCCAGCTAAAGCCGGAGATTCCCGACCTTTCTCTGGGAACGGTATATCGCAACCTCTCCCTGTTTAAGGGGAAGGGCATCATCGCCAGCCTGGGTACGGTGAACGGCACAGAGCGGTTCGATGGCAACACCGCCCCCCATGTGCATTACATCTGCACCAATTGCGGCTGTGTGCTGGATTTGGAGGGGTTCGCAGTTCCCCAGGAGCTGCAAGCCGCCGTGGCAAAAACCACCGGCGGAGAAGTAACCGGCTGTCAGCTCACGTTTAACGGAGTCTGCAGCCACTGTCAAAATCATAAGGAGGAATCAGCATGAAAAAGTTCGTATGCACCGTTTGCGGCTATGTCCATGAGGGAGAGGAGCTCCCCAAGGATTTTGAGTGTCCCCTCTGCGGCGTCGGCGCCGACCAATTCGAAGAAGAATAACCATATAAAACACACATTATGGAGGAATCAATTATGAAAAAGTTTGTTTGCCCCGTCTGCGGTTACGTCTACGAAGGTGAGTCCATCCCCGAAGGCTACAAGTGCCCGATCTGTAAGGTGGACGGCGCCAAGTTCAAGGTTCTGGAAAATGAAAAGCTGGCTGCCGAGCATGAGTACGGCATCTATGCCAAGACTGTGAAGAACAACCCCGACATCTCCGAGGAGGACAAGAAGTTCATCTTCGAGCAGCTGATGGCCAACTTCAACGGTGAATGCAGCGAAGTGGGCATGTATCTGTGCATGGCCCGCATCGCCCACCGGGAGGGTTATCCCGAAATCGGCCTGTACTGGGAGAAGGCTGCTTATGAGGAAGCCGAGCATGCCGCCAAGTTTGCCGAGCTGCTGGGCAGTGCTCTGGAACCCAACATGAAGGCCTCCACCAGGGAGAACCTGGCATGGCGCGTGGACTGTGAGTTCGGCGCAACTGCAGGCAAATTCGATCTGGCAGAATGCTGCCGCAGGAACGGCCTCGATGCCATGGCCGACACCATCATGGAAATGGCCAAAGATGAAGCCCGCCACGGCAAAGCCCTGAAGGGTCTGCTGGAGAAGTACTTTAAATAAATCCCATAGAAAAACCCCCTCACACGGTGAGGGGGTTTTTGTTTTATCAATCGGCAATGGGGCGATGTTCCAGCCATTTGGTTCCGCGGAAGCGGATGGGGAAAATGATGGCGCGCACCAGCCAGTCCAGATCCATAGCGATCCAGATGCCCAGCACACCCATGCCCATCCACACGCCCAGTACATAGCCGGTCAGCACGCGGACGACCCACATGATGATCAGCGAGACAACGGTGCAATAGTTGCCGTCACCCACGGCACGGAAAACGGACGGCAGCATAAAGGCTGCATTGTGGATGATGGGCTGCGAGATCGAGGTGATCATCACATACAGGAAGATCTCCGACACCAGTTCCTGCGGCGCATGATAGAAATTCACCAGGCTCTTGAACAGCAGCAGGATCATGCCCAGAGAGAACACATAGGAACAGGTGTTGAACACGAAATAGGACTTGGTCAGCGAACGGACATCCTCGGGGCGGTTGTTGCCCATGCAGATGCCTGCCACGGTGAACATGGCCGTATTGACCGGGTTCACCAGACACTGGCTCAGGGTCATGATGGA
>JAZOQT010000050.1:0-9479 GCA_045656245.1 Faecousia sp. | reverse complement strand
CAGATTTACAGAATGAGAAACATCATTCACACCATCGACCCCAAGGCCTTCGTAACTATCAGCGAAGTGGCAGACGTATTCAAGAGCAACGATTAAACTCTGAAAAGGATAAGAACCTCCCGGTTTCCGGGAGGTTCTTTTTGCAGTATTATTGCCCAGTCATCTTCTCGAACAGGGCCATATAGGTTTGGGCGGGCTTGTCCCAGCTGAAATCCTGCTGCATTTGCCGCTTTTGCAGGGCGCGGAAGGCTCTGCGGTTGTGGTGATACAGGTTCAGACACCGCTTCAATGCTCCGTAGAAATCGTCCCCGTTGTAGCTTTGGAAGGTAAAGCCCAGGCCGCCCTTTCCGTTCTCGTCGCAGGGGGGGACGGTATCCCGCAGACCGCCGGTGGCGTGCACCACAGGTACGGTGCCGTAGCGCATGGCGTTCATCTGGCTCAAGCCGCAGGGCTCGGATTTGGAGGGCATGAGGTAGATGTCGCCTCCGGCGTAAATCCGCGCCGCCAGACCCAGATTGAATGTGATTTTCGCGGCCACCTGCTGGGGAAATTCCTCTGCCAATTCCCGGAAGAAATGCTCAAACTGCGCTTCGCCGGTACCCAAAATCAGAAGCTGGCAGTTTTCCTCCTGCAGCAGCCGCCGGGCGGTGTAGCACAGCAAATCCAGCCCCTTGTGGCCTGCCAACCGGGTTACCATTACCATCAGCGGTACATTCGCCTTTTGGGGCAGTCCCACCTCTTTTTGCAGGGCGGCCTTGCAGGCGGCCTTTCCCTCTCGGAAGGTTTCGCTGTTATAGTTCGCAGGGAGATTTGGGTCGGTTTCCGGGTTAAAGGTATTCACGTCAATGCCGTTGGTAATGCCGTGAAGCTTCCAGTAAGCGCCGGCCAATACGCTGTCCAGCCCGTGGGCATAGTAGGGGTACATCAATTCTCTGGCGTAGGTTTCCGACACGGTGGTAACCAAATCCGCCGTTTCGATGGCGCCCTTCATCAGGTTCACGCCGCCGCCCATGTCCAGACGGGGGCGGTATTCCCAGGGCAGCGCCAGCACATCGTCGAAAAAGTCCCCGTTTGCCCAGCCCTGGTACTCAATGTTGTGAATGGTGAACATGCACCGGGTATGGGGGAATTGTTTGCGATAGCGGGCATTGAGAAATACCGGCGCCAGTGCGGTCTGCCAGTCGTTGCACTGAATCACGTCCGGCACATAGCCCAGTCGGGGCATGGCCTCCAGACAGGCCTTGCTGAAAAAGGCGAAGCGCTCCGCATCGTCAATGTCTCCGTAAATCGCTCCGGGACGGGCGCCGAAATAATATTCGTTGTCGATGAAGTAGACCTTCACACCGTCCTGCCGGGAGGCAAGGCGCAACACCCCGGCATACTGCTTCCGCCAGCCCAGGTGCAGCGTGAAATTCGTTACCGGCTCCACCGGATAGCTGGGGTTGTTTTTAATTTTGTGATAATAGGGCAGAAACAGAGCCACCTCATTGCCTGCGATGCGGGACAATGCGGCAGGCAGGGCCTCCATCACGTCGCCCAGGCCGCCGGATTTTACGTAGGGAGCGCCCTCCGATGCCAAAATGGCGATTCTCATACGGTTTCTCCTCGTTTGATGATAATAGGATTGGTCAGTGTGCCAAAGAGCTTGGCGCCGGGACGAATGGTAACGTCCTTGTCCAAAATGACATATTTCAGCTGTGCCCCTTCACCCACCACGGTGTCGTTCATAATGACACAGCAGTCCACCTCTGCGCCCTCTGCAATGGTAACATTGCGGAACAGAACGGAGTGCTTGGCCTTGCCTTCCAGCATACAGCCGTCAGCCAGTACGCAGTTGTCCACACGGCAGTTCTCCCCGTAGTAACTGGGAACACGGTCGCGAACACGGGTGAAAATGGGGTGGTTGTAGAAGAACAGGTCCTGCCGCACCTTTCTGTCGATGAGGGAAAGGCTGTTGTAGAAGTATTCCTCTACGGATTCGTTATACAGGGCAACCCCGGGGAACTGGTAGACATTGATGGACAGCTCGTTCTTCTGCCACAGGCCCAGCACCAAATCCCGGTCCATGTGGAACAGATTTCTGGCGATATGCTCCCGCACCTGCTCCACCAGCCATTTTCTGCTGAGGACGAAAATGTCCATAGAGGCCAGGTATTCTGCCGGGGCGGCATAGTCCACGGCGATGTCGCAAACGTCGCCCTTTCCGTCCAGCTTCAGGGCCAGGTCCAACTGCTTCTTGCCGTTGGCGATGCCGGTTTTGGTAACCACGGTGATGTCCCGTCCGCTGGCAATGTGGCTGTCCAGCACGTGGTTCAGGTCCACGTTGGACAGAATTGCCGAGTCAATCATAATCACATAGTCGTCATCACTGCCGTTTTCCAGATAGGAAATTACGGAGTGCAGAGAGTCCAGCTTGCCCCGGTAAATATGGGTGGTGGACATGGCGTAGGGGGTTAAGAATTCCAGACCGCCCTCCTCCAGCTCCAAGCCCCATTCTTCCCCTGCGCCTACGTGGTTCATCAGGGATTGGTAGTTATGCCGGGAGACCACGCCGATGCGCCGCACGCCGGCGGCGGCAAGGTTGGAAAGGGCAAAGTCCACCTGGCGGTAACGGCCGCCGAAGGGAAGGCTTGCCACGGTGCGCTTATCCGTCAATGCGCCCAGAGAGTCTGCATTGCTGAAAACAATACCCATTACTTGCATAGCGATCCCTCCTTACAGCATTTCACCGGGCAAAAGCACGGTGTTGGCTTCTACAACGGCGCCCTTGGAAATGACGCTGATTTTCTTCTTTTCCTTCGCCTTGAAGGCGCCGCCTACCACGGCGTTTTCTCCTACCCGGCAGGCCTCGCCCAAAATGGCGTGGCGGACAATGGCACCGGGAGCAATCTCTACGCCGGGCATGACCACGCTGTCCTCCACCAGGGCGTTCTCACCTATGGTACAGCCCACGGAAATTACGCTGTGGCGTACCGTGCCATAGACCTGTGAACCCTCGGCAATGAAGCTGTTGACGGTGCGGGCGTTCTCGTCTATGTAAGAGGAGGGGTGGGCGTCGTTCCGGGCGTAAATCTTGGTGCGCTCGTCTCCCCGGATATTAAATTCAGGCTCTTTGCCCAGAAGCTCCATGTTGGCTTCCCACAGAGAGTCGATGGTTCCCACGTCCTTCCAGTACCCGTCAAAGGGATAGGCCATCATCTTGTGGCCGGCGGCCAGGAGGGTGGGGATAATGTTCTTGCCGAAGTCGTTGGAGGAGTCGGGGTTTTCTTCATCGGAAATCAGGGCGTCCCGCAGGACGGCCCAATTGAACACATAAATACCCATGGAGGCGTTGGTGGACTTGGGCACCTTGGGCTTTTCCTCAAATTCATAAATGGTATTGTCGGGGTTGGTGTTGAGAATCCCGAAGCGGGATGCTTCCTCCAGAGGTACGTTCCGCACGGCGATGGTACAGCTTGCCCCGTTCTTTTCGTGGTAAGCTACCATGGCGGCGTAGTCCATCTTATAGATATGGTCGCCGGAGAGAATTACCACGTATTCCGGATCAAAGCGTTCAATAAAATCAATGTTCTGGTAGATGGCGTTGGCAGTGCCCTTGTACCAGCCGGACTTTTTGTCGTGCCGCTCGTAGGGGGGCAGAACCTGGGCGCAGCTTCTGGTTTTGTTCAAGCCCCAGGGCTGGCCGTTGCCGATGTATTCATTCAGCTCCAGAGGCTGATACTGGGTCAAAATACCCACAGTGTCAATACCGGAGTTGACACAGTTGCTCAACGGGAAGTCAATGATGCGGTATTTGCCGCCGAAGGGAACGGCGGGTTTGGCGGTTTTTTGTGTCAGAACCTTCAGTCGGCTGCCTTGACCGCCGGCCAAAAGCATGGCAATACAGCGCTTTTTCTGAAAAAACATAGCTTCAGCTCCTTATCCTTTTGCTTGTCCCCATGGTAAGAGCGGGGAATGGGCAATATAATTCCATAAATAACATATCACATTTTTGTGGATTAGAAAAGTGATAAATTGGCTAAAATATCCAGAAACTTTCCGTCATTTTCCACAACGCAGCGACAGGGAACGGGGGCAACACTGGGGATTTCGACAGAATGCCGCCGTTTTTCCAACCAAATGACGTCCAGCCATCTGCCGAATTTCACACCGCAGCGTTGGCAGGTAAAGCTGTGGGTATAGCCCAGACGCTCATGAAAGGCCACAGAGCCCCGGTTTTCCGAGGTAATCAGAGAGAAAATCACCTGGTAGCCCTGCCGCCAAAGCAGCTCCTCCAGCACGGCGTACAGCTTTCTGCCGATACCCTTTCCCTGAATTTCCGGAGCCAGGTACACGGAAACCTCACAGCACCAGCCGTAGGCCGCCCGTTCAAAGGGGGCGCTGCCGTAGGCGTAGCCCAGAACCCGGCCGTCCTCCTCCCACACCAGCCAGGGGAACCGGTCAGTAATGGAGAGAAAACGGGCAGTAAAGTCCTGCAAAGTGGGCACGCTATATTCAAAGGTGTAGGTAGTGTGTTCCACATAGGGGGCGTAGACCGCCAATATGCCGGAAATATCTTCTTGCCGGGCCATGCGAATCATGTCAATCACCTCGTTGGTTTTCTAGGTTTATTTTACTTGCGGAAAAGGGCTTCGTCAAGGTTGACAGAAAAGAAAATAGAGGATAAAATAGCCATAGAAATTTCTGGAAGGAGGAAGCACCATGGAAGGCGACAATACGGGCAACATACCGGACCGAAGTAGAAAAAAGTCCTGCCGTGGTGGGGCTTTCTAAAGGAAACGTATGCTGCCTTTCATTCTGAATTAAGGAGGAAGGCAAAATGGCAGAACGGTTTGAAATCGTTACAACCGCCCTCCGGCAGATGCTGGAGGACAAAAAGTATGCAGCGCTGCGGGATGTTTTGCTGGTGATGAACCCCAGCGACATTGCCCAGCTGTTTCAGGAATTTGAAGAAGAAAGGCTGCCGATTCTGTTTCGGCTGCTGCCCAAAAACAAGGCGGCGGAGACTTTTGTGGAAATGGAACCGGACGAGCAGCAGCTCTTGATTCACAGCTTTTCCGACCGGGAGCTGAAGGAAATCGTGGACGAGCTGTATGTAGATGACGCAGCCGACCTGGTGGAGGAGATGCCGGCCAATGTGGTCAAGCGGATTTTGCGCACCGCTGACCCGGAAATGCGCCGCTCCATCAACCAGATTTTACGGTATCCGGAAAACTCTGCAGGCTCTATCATGACCACGGAGTATGTTACCCTGCGGCCGAAAATGACCGTAGAGGAGGCTATTTTGCGGATTCGTCGGCAGGGCGTGGACAAGGAAACGGTGTACACCTGTTATGTTACCGGTCCGGACAGGACTCTGCTGGGACTGGTGTCGGTAAAGGATTTGCTGCTGGCCCAGGACGATGAAACTCCCATTGAGGAAATAATGCTGACCAACCTCATCTACGCCACCACCCAAACCGACCGGGAAGAAGTCGCCCGTATGCTGGCGAAATACCACTTCCTGGCCCTGCCTGTGGTGGACGGGGAGCACCGGCTGGTGGGCATCGTTACCTTTGACGATGCCATGGAGGTCATGGAAGAAGAGGCCACGGAGGATATGGAGCTGATGGGCGGCGTGCTGCCCTCGGAAAAGGCCTATCTGAAAAGCTCCGCCTTTGAGCTGTTTAAGAATCGGATTCCCTGGCTGATGCTTTTGATGGTGTCGGCTACCTTCACGGGGCTGATTATCACGTCCTTTGAAGGGGCGCTGGCGGCCCAGGTGGCGCTGACGGCGTTTATTCCCATGCTTATGGGTACCGGCGGTAACTCGGGAAGTCAGTCCTCGGTTACGGTGATTCGCGCGCTGAGTCTGGACGAGCTGAAGTTTTCTGATATTTTCCGGGTGATCTGGAAAGAGCTGCGTACCGCAGTGCTGTGCGCTGTGGCGCTGGCAGTGGTCTGCTTCGGGAAAATTTGGCTGGTGGACCACCTTCTGATGAACAATCCGGACGTTACCCTTATGGTCAATGCGGTGGTGTGTCTGACCCTGGCGGTTACCGTGGTGTGCGCCAAGCTGGTGGGGTGTATCCTGCCCATGGTGGCGAAGCGCCTGCATTTGGACCCTGCGGTGATGGCCAGCCCTTTTATCACCACCATTGTGGACGCGTTGAGCCTTTTGGTATATTTCCTCTTTGCCCAGGCGCTGCTGGGGATTTAACGGAATAAAAAAGACTGTTGCCATTGGCAACAGTCTTTTTGTTACATTTTTTCCGGAGCGGAGAAGCCCAGCAGATCAATTGCTTTTTCCAGAATCTCCATGGAAAGCCCAATGAGGGCAATGTAGCCGGCTTTCAAAGCTTCATTTTCCTCACCCAGAATCCGGGTCTCGTGATAGAACTTGTTGACACAGCCGGAAAGCTCGTAAATATAGGCACAAATCAGATTGGGGGCGGAGGTCTTCAGCGCCGCTTCCAGCGCCGGGGCGAATTTGGTAACCGCCAGCATCAAGTCCTTGGCGTAGCCGTTGGCGGGCAGGGCGATGGGCAGATGCTTCCATGCGCCGTATTTGGCGAGAATGGATTTGATACGCACGATGGTGTAGAGGATATAGGGTCCTGTGTTGCCCTCGAAGGCCGCAAAGCGCTCCATGTCGAAGTTGTAGTCCTTGGTAGGCTGGTTGCTCAAATCGCCGTATTTCAAGGCACCCATGGCAATCTTCCGGGTGGTGGCCTCCACCTCTTCAGCGGGTACAACCTGGTTTTCCTCCACCTTGGTGCGGACGAAGTCCGTCATGTCGTTAATCAGCTGCTCCAGACGCAGAACGCCGCCGTCCCGTGTCTTAAAGGGCTTGCCGTCTGCGCCGTTCATGGTGCCGTGGCCGATGTGCTCCAATTCCGTTTCCGGACGCACAATCCCTGCCTTCCGGGCGGCGCGGAACACCTGCTCAAAGTGCAGGTTCTGCCGCTTGTCGGTAACATAGAGCATCTTATGGGGGTTCCAGTCCTGCATTCTCTGGACCATGGTTGCCAGGTCAGTGGTAGCGTAGATGGAAGAACCGTCGGATTTCACCAAAATGCAGGGAGGCATTTCCTTCTTGTCGGATTCCTCTGCTACGGGAACAACCCATGCGCCCTCGGACTGCACGGCAATGCCCCGGGCCTTCATATCCTCCACCATGGGGGCGATGTAGGGGTCGGCATCGCTTTCTCCCAGCCACTTTTCAAAATATACGTCCAAATTGTCGTAGTTTTTCTTCAAATCCGCCAGGGAAACCGCCATAATGTGCCGCCACAGCGCCCGATAGCCCCGGCGGCCCTGCTGCAGCTGGAAGGTGGCAGCGTGGGCTTTGGCGGCGAACTCCGGGTTGCTCTTTTTGGCGGAGGCAGTGGGGTAAAGCTCCTCCAGGGTGTCCACGGTGAAGGGCGCTTCCTTGGGGTATTCCCCGGTAAAGCCCTCGTCAAAATAGGGAAGCTCCGGCTGGCGCTCCTGCAATTCGGCGATAATCAAACCCATTTGCAGACCCCAGTCTCCCAGATGCACGTCGCCAATGGCGTTGTAGCCCAGGAAGCGGTGGAGCCGCTTCAAGCTCTCGCCGATGATGGCGGGCCGCAGGTGGCCGATGTGCAGAGGCTTTGCCACGTTGGCGCCGCCGTAGTCCACCACGATGGTCTTGCCTGCGCCGATTTTCTCCACGCCGAAGTCCTCTGCGGTGCGCATTTGCTCCAGATAGTCCCGAAGGAAATTGCCCGACAGCTTCAGATTGATAAAGCCGGGCATAACGGCCTCAATCATGCTGTAATCGTCAGCGTTGAGCTTCTCCACCACGGCGTTGGCAATGGCGATGGGGGCGCACTTGTACTGCTTGGCGGCGGCCAAAGCGCCGTTGCACTGATATTCACATAAATCCGGACGGTTGGAAACCGTAACCCGGCCGAAGGCTGCATCGTAGCCGGCATCTTGGAATGCATGCTGCATCTTGGTGGTAATAATGTCTAATATTTTTTCCATAATTGATTCTCCTTATAATGCAGGGGCGGCGGATGGTATCCGCCCCGACATGAGGTGGCAGGCGCTTATGCTTGCTTGCTTTGCGCCAGCTTTGCCAGATAATCGTCGTAGGTGCCGTAGAAGTCCTTAATGGTGCCGTCGCTTTGGAAGGCAATGACCCGGTTGCAGGTGGACTGGAGCATTTCGTGGTCGTGGGAGGCCAGCAGCACCACCCCGGTAAAGGCTTCCAGCCCCTTGTTCACCGCCTGAATGGATTCCATGTCCAGATGGTTGGTGGGTTGGTCCAGCAGCACCACGTTGGCGCCGGAGAGCATCATTTTCGACAGCATGCACCGCACCTTTTCGCCGCCGGAGAGCACGTCCACGCTTTTGAATACGTCCTCGTTGGAGAACAGCATTCTGCCAAGGAAGCCCCGCAGATACACGTCGTCCTTCTTCACGGAGTATTGCCGCAGCCAGTCTACCAGCTCCAGCTTGTTGCCGTCAAAATATTCGCTGTTGTCCTTGGGCAGGTAGCTGCGCACTGTGGAGATGCCCCATTTGATGCTGCCCTCGTCGGGCTGGATTTCCTCCATGAGAATTTTGAACAGGGCGGTTTGGGCCAGCTCATTTTCACCCACGAAGGCGATTTTGTCGTTTTTGCCCACGGAGAAGTACACGTTGTCCAGCAGCTTCACGCCGTCTACGGTGAGGGAAACGTCCTTAACCGTCAGAATGTCCTTGCCCAGCTCCCGCTCCGGCATAAAGCCCACGAAGGGATACCGGCGGGTGGAGCAGGGCATTTCTTCTACCGTCAGCTTGTCCAGCAGCTTCCGGCGGGCGGTAGCCTGCTTTGCCTTGGATTTGTTGGCGGAGAAGCGCTGAATAAACAGCTGCAATTCTTCAATTTTTTCCTGGTTTCGCTTGTTCTTGTTGCGAAGCATGGCCTGCACCATCTGGGAGGACTCGTACCAGAAATCGTAGTTGCCCACATACATTTTAATCTTGCCGTAGTCGATGTCCACGGTGTGGGTGCAGACGGTGTTCAGGAAGTGGCGGTCATGGGACACGGCGATGACCATGCCGGGGAAGTCCAGCAGGAAGTCCTCCAGCCAGTTGATGGCATCAATATCCAGGTTGTTGGTGGGCTCGTCCAGCATAACGATATCCGGATTGCCGAACAGCGCCTGGGCCAGCAGCACCTTCACCTTCAGACGGGGGTCGGTGGTGCCCATATTGTCGTAGTGCAGTTCTGTGCCGATGCCCAGACCCTGCAGCAGGCGGGATGCGTCGGACTCGGCCTCCCAGCCGTTCATTTCCGCAAACTCCATCTCCAGCTCGGAGGCACGGATGCCGTCCTCGTCGGAGAAGTCTTCCTTCTCGTAGATGGCGTCCTTTTCCTTCATAATGTCGTAAAGACGCTGGTTGCCCATAATGACGGTGTCCATAATGGAATATTCGTCGTAGGCATTCTGGTTCTGCTTCAGGACGGATACACGCTTGTCCGGATC
>JAZOQT010000049.1:0-6160 GCA_045656245.1 Faecousia sp. | reverse complement strand
TTCTTCACTTCGGAGTTAACGGCGGCACCGGTGCCGGTTTCTTTGGCAACACGCTCCCGCTTTACTTCCTGGGTGGGCTTGAGCCGCACCAGGAACATCCGGCGGATGGTCTCCTCCCGAATGGCGGCGATCATGGCACTGAACATCTCGTAGCCTTCCTCTTTGTAGGCCACCACCGGGTCGTGCTGACCGTAGGCCCGCAGACCGATGCCCTGCTTCAAATCGTCCATGGCATCGATGTTGTCCATCCAGTATTCGTCCACTACCCGCAGCATAACCACCCGTTCCAGCTCCCGCATGACAGCGGGGGTAACGGAGGCTTCCTTTCGTTGATACGCGGCAAGGGCCATATCGTACAGAGCGTCGGTGTCTGCTTCCTCTGAAACACTGCCCTTGGGGAAGAAAATTCCCTCGAAGCGGCGCAAATCCTCCGCCTCGTAGCTTTCTATCACTTCCCGAAGCATGGAAAGAATGTTGTCCCGCAGGTCCTCTCCGTCCAGCACCTTTTGCCGCTGGGCATAAATGATTTCCCGCTGGGTGTTCATGACGTTGTCGTATTCCAGCACGCTCTTTCTGGCGCGGAAGTGGCGGCTTTCTACACTCTTCTGGGCGTTTTCCACGGCGCCGGAGAGGATTTTGGCATCGATGGGGGTGTCCTCATCCAGGCCCAGGGTGTCCATCATGCCTATCACCCGTTCCGAGGAGAACAGGCGCATCAAATCGTCCTGCAGGCTGAGGTAGAACCGGCTTTCGCCCGGGTCGCCCTGACGGCCTGCCCGGCCGCGAAGCTGGTTGTCAATTCTCCGGGATTCATGGCGCTCTGTGCCTACGATGAACAGACCCCCTGCGGCCTTTACCTTTTCCGCTTCTGCGGAGATTTCTTCCTTAAAGCGGACCAGAAGCCGCTGGTATTGCGCCCGGATTGCCAAGATCTCCGGATTCTCCGTTTCGGAGTAGGCATCGGCCTCTGCCAGCAATTCCTCGGAGTAGTCCTGCCGCCGCAGTTCCGATTTGGCCATGTACTCGGCATTGCCGCCCAGCATAATGTCCGTGCCGCGGCCCGCCATATTGGTGGCGATGGTAACCGCGCCGAACTGACCTGCCTGGGCAACGATTTGGGCCTCCTGCTCGTGATACTTGGCGTTGAGGACGTTGTGTTTGATGCCTTCGCGTTTCAGCAATTTGCTTAACAGCTCACTGCGCTCAATGGAAATGGTACCCACCAGCACCGGCTGGCCCTTTTCGTGGCATTGCTTAACCTGCCGGACAATGGCCCGGTATTTGCCTGCCACGGTTTTGTATACCACGTCGGTGTGATCCCTTCGGGCGATGGGACGGTTGGTGGGGATTTCCACCACGTCCAGACGGTAGATGGTGGAAAATTCCTCCTCCTCGGTGAGGGCTGTGCCGGTCATGCCGGAGAGCTTGCCGTACAGACGGAAGAAGTTTTGGAAGGTAATGGTGGCCAGGGTTTTGCTTTCGCTGGCCACAGTAAGACGCTCCTTGGCCTCGATGGCCTGGTGCAGGCCTTCGTTGTACCGCCTGCCGTACATCAGACGGCCGGTAAACTCATCCACGATGATGATTTGCCCGTCCTTGATGACGTAGTCGATGTCCTTTTTCATCAGTCCCCGGGCGCGCATGGCCTGGTTGATGTGGTGGGATAAGGTGGCGTTGTCCGGGTCGGAGAGGTTTTCTACGCCGAAGAATTTTTCTGCTTTGGCAATGCCTGTGGCGGTTAAGGAAACGGTGCGGCTCTTTTCGTCCACAAAATAGTCGCAGTCGTAGTCGTCCTGAATTTCCTTGTCCTCGGTTTTGGCAAAGACCTGCCTGCGCAGGGTGGAGACGAACTGGTCGGCTGTTTCGTACAGCTTGGAGGAGTCCTCCCCTTTGCCGGAGATAATCAGGGGCGTACGGGCCTCGTCGATGAGAATGGAGTCCACCTCGTCCACGATGGCAAAGGCGTGGCCCCGCTGTACCAGCTCGTGCTTGTAGATGGCCATATTGTCCCGCAGGTAGTCAAAGCCCAGCTCGTTGTTGGTGCAGTAGGTGATGTCAGCGGCGTAGCTTTCCCGGCGCTGGGCGGCGGACATACCGGGGATAATCAGCCCCACGGACAGTCCCATGTAGCGGTAGACCTTGCCCATCCATTCCGAGTCCCGCTTGGCAAGATATTCGTTGACGGTAACCACGTGAACGCCAAGACCCGTCAGGGCGTTGAGGTAGCAGGGCAAAATGGCCACCAGGGTCTTGCCCTCGCCGGTTTTCATTTCCGCAATGCGGCCCTGGTGCAAAATAATGCCACCGATGAGCTGTACCGGATAGGGCTTCATGCCCAGCACACGCCAGGCCGCCTCCCGTACCGCGGCAAAGGCTTGGGGCAGAATATCGTCCAGAGTTTCTCCCTGGGCCAGGCGCTCCTTAAATTCCGCGGTTTTGCCCTTCAGGGCTTCCTCGCTGAGGGCGGCGTATTCCTCCTCCAGGGAGAGAATGAGGTCCACCGTGGGTTGAATTTTTTTCAGTTCCCGTTGGGAACGGGTGCCGAAGATTTTGGTGATGAGGCCCATAGGGGTTCTCCTTTGCAGCATAATTTTAACTATTATACCACAAGAATTTGTAAAATCATAGCCAGTTTGTAAATTAAATCCCCAGAAATGGGCAAAAAAAGAAGCACCGGTTTCCCGGTGCTTCCTGTTTGCTTATTCGTAAAGGACGGTGGCGGTCTTGGGAACGATGGCTACATAGGTGGTGCCTACGCCAAAGGTCAGAGGCGTGCCGTCCTCTGTGGCATAGGAGAAGGGGCTGGTTGCCTTTTCCCGTGTCCACACAATGGGAATCAGCTGGCCGTTACAGGCGAAATAGCCCTTACCGGTGCCTTCCAAATCGATGACCTCGTGGCCGGTGGAATAGGTGCTGGTATCGGCGTGAAGCACCAGCACATTGCGGAAGGCCAGCTGCAGTCCTGTGTTGCCGTCTACGTTTTCTGCGCCGTACTGGAATTGCAGGTACTTGCCTGTTGCCTCGTCATACTTCAAAACGGTGGATTTTCCTTTTTTGTTTCCCATGCCGAAGTAAGCGGTAACAGTCTTGGCGGAAGAACCGACCATGACCTTTTCATCGTCGAAGCGCAGGCCGTAATCTACTTCCTCGCCCCGGGTGAGGGGGAATTTGTTCTTGTTTGCGTAGTCAATGGCCCGCTGACCCACCAGGAAGTGGCATTCATCGCCCTTGTTGTAACCGGCGTTGATGCGGTCCTGGCTTTCGAAAAAGTAGGGATAGCCCTTGCTGGTGCCGTCCATGTGGTTGATGCCCGTCTGGTCCATGTACTGCTGGGCGCCTACCTCGGGGGTGCCGGCGACACTGCTCTTGCCGTAGTGGACATAGATGGCGTCATAGCTCAGCGCGATGTTGACGAAGTGCCGCCGGGCGCTGCGAATGGCGCCGATGTTGGCCAGGGAGGCGATATCGGTGAACAGACCCATGCAACGGGTGCCACCGCCTTCGGTGAGGGCTTCATAGACGATGTCCGCTTCGCCGATGCCGTGAATGGGCAGGGAGCTTTTGTAGTTGTTCATCATCACGGCGAAGGGGCGGGCGGTCATAGGCTCGTCCAGAGGCTCGCCGGTGAGGGGATTACGATACAGCACCGGAGGGGGTGTGGGCTCGGGTGTGGGCTCCGGAGTGGGTTCAGGGGTGGGTTCCTCTGTTTGTGTTGGCTGGGTGTCTGTGGGCTGAATGTCCTGATTTGCGGGGGCGCAGGCGCACAGCGTTGTCAGCAGCAGCGCAAGGAACAGACAGAAAATGCGTTTCATACCATCAAAGTCCTTTCTTGTTTTCGAAAGTCGCCAGAAATCGACGAATTTTTACATATCACATTATAGCAGAAATACAGGAAAAAGCAAGGGGTAGATGTGATTTGCCGGCTTTGCCCCAATATCTTGTGGGAACCGGAAATAATTGGGGAAAACACGGAAAAATCAGTTGACATTTGTGTCAAAAACCGCTATAATACATGAGCCTGCGTGTGCAGGTAATCCTTGCTCACGGCGCGACCGTGGGCCAAAAGTCCAGAAGGAGGTGCAAACAACATGGCTAAGATTACCGGAAAGTACGAGGTGCTTTACATCATCGACCCTGCCCAGGGCGAGGAAGGCATCGCCGCACTGGTGGAAAAGTTCAAGGCAATGGTGGAAGCGGAGGGTACTCTGACAAACATTGACGAGTGGGGCAAGCGTCGGCTGGCATACCCCGTCAACGATTTGACCGAGGGCTACTATGTTCTGATGAACTACGAGTCCAAGCCTGAATTCCCTGCCGAGATGGAGCGCGTTATGAAGATCAACGAAGGTGTTCTGCGCTGCCTGACCACCGTAGTGGAGGAGTAAGACTATGCTCAACCACATCACTATCATGGGTCGTTTGACCCGCGATCCCGAGCTGCGCCGGACAGGTTCCGGTGTTGCCGTCGCCAGCTTTACTGTGGCAGTTGACCGTGATTTCGGCGGTCGGGACGGCGGCGAACGGGAAACCGATTTCATCGACTGCGTGGCATGGCGTCAGACAGGAGAGTTTGTCTCCAAGTATTTCGCCAAGGGCCGCATGGCGGTGGTATCGGGCCGGCTGCAAATCCGCAGCTGGACTGACAAGGACGGCAATAAGCGCCGCAGTGCCGAGGTTGTGGCAGACAATGTCTACTTTGGCGACAGCAGACGCGACGGCGACAACGGCGGCAATTACACCGCCCCTGCAACCCCTGCCTTTGGCGGTTACAGCGCCCCGGCTTCTGCTCCGGCATCGGATTTCGCGATGCTGGACGATGACGACGCCCAGCTTCCTTTCTAAAACGAACTTTTCTACTAGACTTACAAGGAGGTATTCTTCATGGCTAACGAACAGCGTGTCCGTCCCCGCAAGCGCAAGAAGGTTTGCGCATTTTGCGTGGATAAGGTAACCAGCATTGATTATAAGGACGTAGCGAAGCTCCGCCGTTACCTGTCCGAGCGCGGCAAGATTCTGCCCCGCCGTACCACAGGTACCTGCGCCGCCCACCAGCGGGACCTGACCAGCGCCATCAAGCGCGCCCGTCAGATTGCTCTGCTGCCCTACGTGGCTGACTAATTTTATGCAAAACACCCTCGGGAATTTCCCGAGGGTGTTTTTTATTAGTTATCTATTTCAAATACGGTGCCGACAGGAATGCTGTCCGGATTTGCGCTGGATACCACAACAAATTTTGTGGCGGTTTCCCGTTTCAGCACGATATTGTCGTCATTCACGAAATCCACCCGAACATCGCCGTTGGCTTCGGAGCTGATGGCATCAAAGCCACCCATATTGCTGCTGAACCAGTAGTCATAGTAGGTCTTGCCGTTGTAGGTGATTTCGTCATAGTAGGGTTCTTCACGGTTGGGGTTGGCATAAAAATCCTTGTGGGAATACATCTCTTCGCCGACCTCGGTTTTCAAACTGTATCTGGAGAGAACTTCACCTGCATCGGGGGGAGCGCCGTATTCGCTGGATCTTACGATATAGGCTGTCCACCAGTTACCCAGGAAATCCTTAATGGGGGCATTCGCATTACAGACGGAGCAAACATCGTTTGCGTAGCTGTGAGTACCGTTGCTGCCCTCGCTCAGCCGCCTTGCCGCAACACGCGCCAACGGGCGCATTGCGGCTGCTGCGACTTCGCTCGGACTTCACAGTCCCGAGAAAAGTCTAACGCACTAGACAAAGCTTCCGCTTTGTATGTTGCGACAGGGGTACCCCCTGCACCCCAATATTACTTTTGTTTTCAAAAGTAATATAGAACACGAGAATAACAGACCATTGATTTTCACGGTGATGGGTGGTAAAATGAACTCGTCGATAAACTTGAATTTGACAAGGAGGTATAGAAATGAACAACAAATGCATTGAATGTGGCGGGGAATTGATAGAAGGAGTTTTGGCAGGTAAATTTGTTATGTATTTTTATCCAAAGGATGAGGAGAAAAAACTAATTGGCAAGAAAAGCAAAGTTGTATGTTCTTGCTGTAAAGTCTGTGGATTAATTAGTGTCAGAGCTGTTGAACTTGACAAAATAGTGTAAGGGAATTAACATACTCCTATTCAAGAAGAGGACAATGATAATGAAAACTAACAAGATTTTTTGCGTCCTATT
>JAZOQT010000048.1:0-6829 GCA_045656245.1 Faecousia sp. | reverse complement strand
AGCTGCGTATTGTTAAGCGTCTGGAAGTGGTTGAGGCTTTCCGGGAATCCGGCAACAAGCCCAGCTGGATGGTTATGGACGTACTGCCGGTGATTCCTCCGGATATCCGTCCCATGATTCAGCTGGACGGCGGCCGTTTCGCTACTTCCGACCTCAATGACCTGTACCGCCGTGTTATCAACCGTAACAACCGTCTGAAGCGTCTGATTCAGCTCAACGCACCGGATATCATTGTCCGCAACGAAAAGCGTATGCTCCAGGAGGCTGTAGACGCCCTGATTGACAACGGCCGCCGCGGCCGCGCTGTTACCGGCGCCAACAACCGCGCGCTGAAATCCCTCAGTGATATGCTCAAGGGCAAGCAGGGCCGTTTCCGCCAGAATCTGCTGGGTAAGCGTGTTGACTACTCCGGCCGTAGCGTTATCGTTGTCGGCCCCGAGCTGAAGCTGTATCAGTGCGGCGTGCCCAAGGAAATGGCCATTGAGCTGTTCCGGCCCTTCGTTATGAAGAAGCTGGTTTCCGACGGTCTGGCAAACAACATCAAGTCTGCAAAGAAGATGATTGACAAGGGCAAGACCGAGGTTTGGGACGCTCTGGACGAAATCATCAAGGACCGTCCTGTTATGCTCAACCGTGCGCCTACGCTGCACCGGCTGGGTATTCAGGCCTTTGAGCCCATTCTGGTTGAGGGCCGCGCTCTGAAGCTGCACCCCCTCTGCTGTACCGCTTTTAACGCCGACTTTGACGGCGACCAGATGGCCATTCACGTGCCTTTGAGCGCGGAGGCCCAGGCAGAAGCCAGACTGCTGATGCTTTCTGCCAATAACCTGCTCCGTCCCCAGGACGGCAAGCCTGTTACCGTGCCCACCCAGGATATGATTCTGGGCGCCTACTATCTGACCTATATCCGTTTGGGCAAGGCAGAGAAGGGCGCAGAGGAGGTTTACGTTACCGATGCCGGCGAAACGGGTCTGACTGCCTGCCAGGTGGTGGATGCCGATGAGTTCCTGGCTGCCAATAAGGCCGCCAAGGCAGAGGGCAAGCTGACTGCCAAGTTCCTGCCCACCCACAGCTATTCTTCTGTGGAGGAGGCCATTGCCGCCTATGCTGACGGCACCATCGGCCTGCATGCTCCCATTCGTGTTCGCTACGGCAGAGAAATTGACGGTCAGATGCAGTATCGGCTGATCAACGCCACCGTTGGCCGTCTGATTTACAATGAGCCCATTCCCCAGGATTTGGGCTTTGTGGACCGCACCGATCCGGAACACGCCTTCGACCTGGAAGTGGATTTCCTGGTGGACAAGAAGAAGCTGGGCAAAATCATCGACAAGTGTATCCGCCGCCATGGCTTTACCATTGCTACGGAAATGCTGGATCGGATTAAGGCTTTGGGCTACAAGTTCTCCACCAAGGGCGCTATCTCCGTATCCATTGCGGATATGGAAGTGCCTGAAATCAAGTACCAGCTGGTGAAGGAAGCTGAGGGTAAGGTTCTGGAAATCGAGAATTTCTACCGTCAGGGCTATATCACCAACGAGGAGCGCTACCGACTGGTGGTCGAGCAGTGGGAAAAGACCACAGCCGACGTTACCGGCGCCCTGCAGGGCAACCTGGACGAGTTCAACCCCATCTACATGATGGCAGACTCCGGCGCCCGTGGCTCCATGGCCCAGATTCGTCAGCTGGCCGGTATGCGTGGCTTGATGGCCGATACCGCAGGTCGTACCATTGAGATTCCGGTTAAGGCAAACTTCCGTGAAGGCCTGAGCGTTCTGGAATACTTTATCTCCAGTAGAGGCGCCCGTAAGGGTATGACCGATACCGCCCTTCGTACCGCCGACTCCGGTTACCTGACCCGTCGTATGGTGGACGTTTCCCAGGAGGTTATTATCCGGGAGCACGACTGTAAGACCACCAACGGTATTTGGGTTGGCGCTGTACACGACAAGAATGGCGATATTGTGGATTCCTTCGGCAATCGGATTCGCGGTCGCTATCCCGTAAGCGATGTTTTGCACCCTGTTACCGGTGAGTTGCTCCACTCCAAGGACGTTATGATGCAGCCCGAGGATGCCCAGAAGTTCGAAGATGCCGGCATTGAGAAGATTTATATCCGTACCATTTTGGCCTGCCGCGCAAGAAGCGGTGTCTGCGCCCGGTGCTACGGTATGAACCTGGCCACCTCCAAGGAAGTGGATTTGGGCGAGGCCGTCGGTATCATCGCAGCTCAGTCCATCGGCGAGCCTGGTACTCAGCTGACCATGCGTACCTTCCACTCCGGCGGCGTTGCCGGTGATGACATCACCCAGGGTCTGCCCAGAGTTGAAGAACTGTTTGAATCTCGCCGTCCCAAGAAGATGGCGCAGATTTCCGAAATCACCGGCACAGTCAGCATCGATGACAGCCACCGCACCGCACTGCGTTCCATTACCGTTACCGCAGAGGGCGGCGAGGTGAAGGTATATCAGGTGCCTTACTCTGTTGGCCTGAAGGTTGCCCACGGAAAGACTGTGCAAAAGGGCGAGCCCATCACAGACGGCGCTCTGTATCCCCAGGATGTTTTGCGGATTTCCGGCGTAGAGGCGGTTCAGGATTACCTGGTGCAGTCTGTTCAGGCTGTGTACCGCCAGCAGGGCGTTGAAATCAACGACAAGCACATCGAGGTTATTATCCGCCAGATGATGCGCAAGGTTCGCGTGGAAGAGCCCGGCGATACCGCACTGCTTACCGGTACGGTAATTGACACCTTCGAGTTTGAAGATGCCAACGCCGCTGTGCAGGCAAGAATTGATGCCGGTGAGGAGGACCTGAAGCTGGCTACCGCTTCTGCGGTGCTGCTGGGTATTACCAAGGCTTCCCTGGCTACCGATTCGTTCCTGTCTGCCGCCTCCTTCCAGGAAACCACCAAGGTGCTTACCGATGCCGCCATTAAGGGCAAGGTTGACCACCTGGTCGGTCTGAAGGAAAACGTAATCATCGGCAAGCTGATTCCCGCAGGCTCCGGCCTGATGGTCTACCGGGACTACAAGCCCGGCGAGACTGCTGAATCCTGCACCCAGGATGAGGAAACCGTGGAAGAAGTAATTTAAGAAAAAAGGTCGCCCTCCGGGGCGACCTTTTTTGTTGACAGGACTGGGTATTTTCGGTAAAATAAAGCAAACTGAAAAATGAGGTGCGAATATGGAATTTATCATGGACATGGTCCACGACAACCCCGGCGAAGCCCGCTGTGAAACTGCCTTTCGGGAACCGGAAAAGCTCCTTTCTTACGGATATAACACCCAGGTGTTCAAGCATTTTAACACCGTTGTGAAATTTTCTGCCATGGAGGAGGATTTCTTCCCGACGGCGGAGGCAAAGGCCTGGCTGGCGCAGATGTCCCAGGTGCTGCACGAGGATGTCCGTAAAGCCAAGGCTGCCGGACTTATGGCGATGAGTCATATTGACCTGTTTGTGCTGCCGAAGGCAATGGTGGAAAAATACCGGCAGGAGCTGTGCGACGAAAGCGGCAGAATCTCTCTGCGGAAGGAAATGACCAGAAAGGTCCACAGGATTCTGTTTGACGAACTGTTCGCCACCTATGACCTGGACGGTTTGATTATCCGGGTGGGGGAGACCTATCTGCACGATACGCCTTATCACACCGGCAATGGCGCGGTGGTCTATCCCAAGCTTTTGGAGGACGCGGACCTTGCGCTGGAAAAGGATATGTTTGCGGAATTGATTGAGTTTCTCCGGGAGGAGATCTGCGTCAAGCATGGCAAGTACCTGATCTACCGCACATGGGACTGCAAGCCCGACCGATTCCACGCGGATAAGGACTACTATCTGGACATCACCGACCGGATCGAGCCCCACGAAAAGCTGATTTTTTCCATTAAGCACACGGCGCTGGATTTCTGGCGCAGAGTTCGGTTTAATCCCTGCCTGTGTCAGGGCAAGCACCGGCAGGTGGTGGAGGTACAGTGCCAGCGGGAATACGAGGGCAAGGGCGCGTACCCGTCTTACATCATGGACGGGGTTATCAACGGCTTCAGCGAAAACAGAGTAAAAATCGGTCTGAAGGACATTGCCGGCGATCCTCACATCTGCGGTGTGTATACCTGGTCCCGGGGCGGCGGCTGGTACGGCCCTTACATTAAAAATGAATTCTGGTGTGATTTGAACACCTATGTCATCGCAGCCTATGCCAAAGACCCTTCCCGGACGGAGGAGGAGATATTTCTGGAGTATGCCGGGGAGATTATGGGTCTGGATGCAGCCAACGCAGTTCGGTTTCATAACCTGTGTTTGAAGGTTGCCGATGCAGTGCTCCATGGCCGCTATGTGGAGCCCTTTGACCGCTCCCTGGAGGAGAAGATTATGCCCAGCAAGCTGTGGATGCGGGATGACCGCATTGCAGGCCTGCAGCGGCTGGACCCCATGTTTGAATACCTGGAGGAGAACGGTCTGGTAGGGGAGGCAATTGCCGAGAAGGAATTGGCAGTCGGAGAGTGGGAGTTTATCCGGGACGAAATGAACGCCATTGACTTCCCTGACCCCAAAACCGCAGAATTTTGCCGCAACAGCGCCGAGTACGGCCTGCGGCTGTTTCGGATTGCCTTGCTGGTGTTCCGGATCTTTGCCAAATGCAGAAAGCAGGAGAATGTTTCCCAGCTGCTGAAGGACTACGACAGGGCGTGGGCGGATTACCGGTCGCTGGAAAAGCTGCCCCAGGCATCCACCAGCTACAGCGAGGAGTACATATTCTGCCCGGACAATTTGGGCCTTAACGAGACAATCGCCTATTGCAGAGAATACCTAACGAAATGAGTTTTTGCCAAAAGTGCTGCCGCATTGCCTTGCGGCAGCCTTTTTGCGGAGAAAATTCAGCTCAAATGCGGATTTTTTCCGTAATTTTTGTTGACATTTTCTGAAAAATGATTATAATATCAATTTGTATGGATACACAAAATGACAGTAGAATCCCCAATTGCGGAAATTTGGCGGATTTGAGCCGTTTTCACACGGTTGTAGGGGCAAAACAGCTGCGCAAAGCGGTGCTGCGGGGCAGCGCCAAGGCTGTATATTTGGCCCAAAATGCAGACCCTGCCCTTACAAGCCCCTTGCAGAGTCTGTGCCTGCAAAATGCAGTGCGGTGTCTGTGGGTTCCGGATATGAAGGAACTGGGACACGCCTGCGGCATTGACGTGGGCGCGGCGGCCGCGGCCGTCGTGGATTAACCATGGTTCTAACGGAAAGCTTCCGTAGAATAGATACCCACCGAAAGGTGAGAACAAAAGAAAGGAGAAAATAATGCCTACTTTTAATCAGCTCGTTAAGAATGGCCGTAAGCAGGTCGCTTACAAGTCCACCGCTCCCGCTTTGCAAAGAGGTTTGAACACTCTGGAGAACAAGGCTACCAGCCTGCCTTCCCCCCAAAAGCGCGGTGTGTGTACTGCTGTGCGTACCACTACCCCCAAGAAGCCGAACTCTGCTCTGCGTAAAATCGCCCGTGTTCGTCTTACCAACGGTATGGAAGTTTCTGCTTATATCCCCGGTGTTGGCCATAACCTGCAGGAGCACTCTGTGGTTCTGATTCGCGGCGGTCGTGTTAAGGACCTCCCCGGCGTGCGTTACCACATCATCCGCGGCACTCTGGATACCCAGGGCGTACAGAACCGGATGCAGGCTCGCTCCAAGTACGGTGCAAAGCGGCCCAAGGCCGGCAAGAAGTAAGAAAAGCTTCTGAACAATCAATTTGACTCACTCCAAGCCCGTTCGCAAGGCTTTGCCTTGCCATGAAGGTTTTTTATATAGAACCTCTGGCCAGGCACAACGAAAGACTCACTTTCGAGTACCGATGAAATCATTATATTATGAAGGAGGGAAGCAAAGTGCCCAGAAGAGGTAATGTTCCCAAAAGAGAGGTTCTTCCGGATCCTCAGTATAACTCCGTTCTGGTTACCAAGCTCGTAAACAGCATCATGCTGGATGGCAAGAAGGGTATTGCCCAGAAGGTCGTCTACGGTGCGTTTGAAATCGTGGAAGCCAAGACCGGAAAAAATGGCCTGGAAGTGTTCCAGGAGGCTATGGAAAATATCATGCCTGCCGTGGAGCTGAAGGCTCGCCGTGTCGGTGGCGCTACCTATCAGGTGCCCATCGAGGTTCGTGCAGACCGTCGTCAGACCCTGGGTCTGCGTTGGATTACCCTGTACAGCCGCAACCGCAGTGAAAACACCATGAAGGAGCGCCTTGCCGCTGAAATTATGGACGCCGCCAACAACACCGGCGCCTCCGTGAAGAAGCGCGACGACGTTCACAAGATGGCCGAAGCCAACAAGGCATTCGCCCATTTCCGTTGGTAATAAAGGAGATACACTTAAATGGCTAGAGAGTATTCCCTGGAAAATACCAGAAATTTTGGCATCATGGCGCACATTGATGCCGGTAAGACCACCACTTCCGAGCGTATCCTGTTCTACACCGGTAAGAACTACAAAATCGGTGAAACCCATGACGGCTCTGCCACCATGGACTGGATGGCTCAGGAGCAGGAGCGTGGTATTACCATCACTTCCGCCGCAACCACCTGTTTTTGGAAGGGTTGCCGGCTGAACATCATCGACACCCCGGGCCACGTGGACTTCACCGTAGAGGTGGAGCGTAGCCTGCGCGTGCTGGACGGTGCTGTTACCGTTCTTTGCGCAAAGGGTGGCGTTGAGCCCCAGACCGAGACCGTTTGGCGTCAGGCCGACGAGTACAAGGTCCCCCGTATGATTTACGTCAACAAGATGGATATCATGGGCGCCGATTTCTATCGGGTTCTGACCATGATTGATGAGCG
>JAZOQT010000047.1:0-12126 GCA_045656245.1 Faecousia sp. | reverse complement strand
TTTGGTACGCCGAAAGGGACTCGAACCCCCGACCTACTGGTTCGTAGCCAGTCACTCTATCCAACTGAGCTATCGGCGCATAGCGCTCAAAGCGCCTAAACATAATAGCACAGGCAAAACAAAAAAGCAAGTGTTTTTTTAAAAAAACAATTTATTTTTCTCTGCGGCGTTTTTTTGCATGAGGAACCACCGCGAGAACTGCCAAAACTGCCACAATCAGGAAGCCCAATACGGAAAAAGCCACAATTTTCTGCTGCCGCTTTGCTTCCAGTTCCAGACGTTCCTGTTCCAATCGTTCCTGCTCCAGCCGTTCCTGCTCCAGGCGCTCCTGTTCCTGCTTCTCTTTCTCCAGCCGTTCCTGCTCCAGCCGCTCCTGCTCCTCTTGCTCCAAACGCTCCTGCTCGGCGTAGGTGATGACATTCTCGAAAAAGTCGTTCTTTTCTATATCAGCACCTACCAGTGTGCGGTACAGGCCAAATTCGCAGGGGCTGAAGGTGAGAATTTGGGAGGCCTTGGTGATGGGCGCGTCCTTTTTACCGTTAATCCAGGGGGTGAACCATGTCCATTGCTGGGACTCGTGGCAGGGATAGCCCAGCTTTTGGGACACTTCAAATGCGGTCATGCCCCCAAAGGAGGAAAGGGGAGTGTCGTAGTCTATGGTAATTTTGTTTTCTTCGTACAGGTGCAGATACAGCTTGGGGATGTCCCAGGTGCCGTATTTCTTCGCGGATTCCGGAAAAAAAGAAGCGTCTTTGGTGTTGCTAAGCACCTTTAGCAAACAGTCGGTATACACCCGGTGCATTCCGTGGCCGTATTCTCCTTCTATGTCATGTCCCACGGCAACCAATGGCTTAAAGCGGCGGATTTGCTCCGTTATAAAGCTTTGCACAGCCTTCTGGGTGATGCCCATGTCAGAATACTGCTGATAGCAAATTTCCAGATCCTCGTTGTAAATATCCGGAAAATTTCCCAGCACCGGATACACCGTTACCCCCACGTTCCACAGGCCGTTCAGAAGCTCGTGGACCCTTTTCCTGTCAGCGTAAGGGCCACTGCGATGGTCGGTGAGGTACACCGTCTGCACACGCAAGCCCCTTTCCCCGGCGTACAGAGGAAGCATACCGGCGTAGAACAGCTGGTCATCGTCTGCGTGGGTGGTAAACAGCAGCAAATCTGCGCCGCCGTCCAGGGGCTTTTCCCATACCTGCACAAACTCCGGCAGTGTATCGCCGCCGGAAAAGGCATACAGCTCGCTGATGCGCAGGCTTCCGTTGGGAAATTCCAAGGTTACGCAGGTGGGGGCAAAGCCGAAGGCTCCTTCCAGGTCGATGTATTCGTGGTACATTCCGGAAAGTCCTGCGTTGATGGAAGCGCCTGTGTTACTGCGGACGGTATAGCTTCCGCAGAGCGCATCAAACAGCAGGTAAATTCCGGAAATGCCAGCGCTGTTGTTCAGGGTGATGGTGGCATTCTTGCCGGAGGTATGGTAGGTATCTGTATCCCCGTCCTTCAAAAAGGCAAAGGAGCCGTAGCCGGTACCGGAAATTTCGGTATCGGCGGTAATATCCCGGGCTGTTCCTTCGTTGCCGCTGACTTGGGTAGGCAGCGCCCCGAAAATCAAAGCAGCAAGGAGCAAATACGCGCAGCATTTGCGGAAAACAGGCTTCATACAAACCTCCGAATGTTGTCGAATATTGAGATTATAACAGAAAACCGGTTCCCTGTCAAAGCGGATTGACGGGAAGGATTAATTGTTGTAAAATACAAAAAACAAGGAGGTGGTACACATGGAGATTTTGCAAAGCCTGCCCCAGGCGCTGCTTCCGTGGTACCGCGCAAATCGCCGTGAGCTTCCCTGGCGGCAGGACAAGGAACCCTATCATATTTGGGTGTCGGAAATTATGCTGCAGCAGACCCGGGTTGAGGCTGTCAAGGGGTTTTATGCCCGGTTTTTAGGCGCTTTGCCCACTGTGGAGGCTCTTGCCCGGTGCGATGACGATGCCCTGCACAAGCTGTGGGAGGGTCTGGGATACTACAGCCGGGTGCGGAACATGAAAAAAGCCGCCAATATTATTGTGGAACAATATGGGGGAAACTTTCCCAAAACCTATGAAGAGATTCTTGCGCTGCCGGGGATTGGGGCGTATACTGCCGGCGCCATATGCTCCATTGCTTACGATACGCCAACCCCTGCGGTTGACGGGAACGTGCTTCGGGTAATGTCCCGGCTGACTGCAGACGAAACCCCCATTGATTTGCCGGCCTGCAAGGCCCGGGTACAGGCCCAACTGAAGCAGATTTATCCCAAGCAGGCCGGGGATTTTACCCAGGCTCTGATGGAACTGGGAGCTACGGTATGCGGACCGAACCGCAAGCCGGACTGCCCAAACTGCCCCTGCAGAGGTTTTTGCCTGGGGGCAAAAAACGCGGTGGCGGAGCGCCTTCCCGTGAAATCTCCCAAGCGGGGGAAAAGAACGGAAGAAAAAACTGTGTTTATTTTGTCCTGCGGCGGAAGCTATGCGCTGGAAAAACGGCCGGATACGGGGCTGCTTGCAAATCTGTGGCAGTTTCCCAATGCCTCCGGCACGCTGGAGCTCGACGAAGCTTTGAAATGGCTGGAGCAGCAGGGGTTGAAACCCCGGCAGGTGCGTTTACAGGTACAGCGAAGCCACATTTTTACCCACATTCGCTGGGAAATGCGGGGCTTTTATATCGAGGTGGAAAGGCAGGCAGGAAGCTACCAATGGCTGACAGAAGGTCGGGTAGATGCGGAGGCGGCCCTTCCCACGGCGTTTCGCCAATTCTGGATAGAGGAGAAAAATTCCTATGTTTGACTATCATGTGCATACCCGGGTTTCCTATGACGGGCACAATACCCCTGGGGAAATGGTGGCTGCGGCGGTGGCGGCAGGGTTGCAGGAAATCTGCTTTACCGACCATCTGGACTATCAGCTGAGCGCGCCCCGGGAGAAGACTGCCTTTACCCCGGAGCAATACCGGCAGGCCTACCGGGACATAACCTCTGGCGATTTGACAATCCGTTTCGGCGCGGAGGTAGGGCTTGCCACCTGGAATAAGGAGGAGCTGGCCGAAGATTTGAGGCAATACCCTTACGATTTTGTGTTGGGCTCTGTCCATTTTGTTGACGATATAGACCCCTATATGCCCCCTTACTGGGTGGATAAGGAGCCGCTGCAGGCAGAAAGGGCCTATTTTGAGGAAATGCTTCGGTGTGTGAAGCTGCACGATAATTTTGATGTGTTGGGGCATCTGACCTACATAAGCAAGTGCCGCGCCCATCCCTGCCCCAGAGTCATTCCTCTGGCCCAGTACCGGGACTTGATTGCAGAAATCATGAAGGCGCTGGTGGCAAAGGGGAGGGGCATGGAAATCAATACCAGCGGCGTGGACCGTTGCGGCGATTTTCTGCCGGGACTGGAATATCTGAAGCTGTTTAAGGACTTGGGCGGCGAAATCATAACGGTAGGTTCTGATGCCCACGACATCAAGCGGGTAGGGCAGTATACCGACCGGGCCTGCGCCATGGCCAAAGAGGTGTTCGGCCATGTGTGCACATTTGAAAAAAGAAAGCCTGTATTTCATAAGCTGTAATGGAACCTCCGTCTGCGTTGCGCAGACGGAGTTTTTGTCAAATCCCATATATTGTGTTTTCTTCTGTGGAATAACACAAAAGGTTGACTTTACAAGGAAAATTGCATATAATATACTCGCTAAATTGGATAAGTATGGCAGGTATTTACTATGGCTGTGAAAAAACAAGAACAATACGGAAACTCCAGTATTTCCATGCTCAAGGGCGAGGAGCGGGTGCGCAAGCGCCCGGCGGTTATCTTTGGCTCCGACGATTTGGAGGGGTGCAAGCACGCGGTGTTTGAGATTCTCTCCAACGCCATCGACGAAGCCCGGGAGGGCCACGGCGATACCATCATTGTTACCCGGTACGAGGACCTTTCCGTAGAGGTGGAGGACTTTGGACGGGGCTGTCCTGTGGACTACAATGAAAAGGAAAAGCGGTACAACTGGGAGCTGGTTTTCTGCGAAATGTACGCCGGCGGCAAGTACGGCGAAAACGGCGAAAACTACGAGTACAGTCTGGGCCTCAACGGCTTGGGCTCCTGCGCCACCCAGTATGCATCGGAATTTTTTGATGCCACCATTCGCCGGGACGGTTTCCGCTACGATTTGCATTTCGAAAAGGGCAGAAACAAGGGCGGTCTGAAGAAAGAACCCACCGACCGCGGCAGAAAGACCGGCTCGCTGTTTCACTGGAAGCCGGACAAACAGGTGTTTACCGACATCAACATCCCTGCGGAGTACTATCGGGACGTCCTGCGCCGGCAGGCGGTGGTAAACAAGGGAATCTTGTTCAAATTCCGCAATCAGGTGGGCAAAAAATTTGAAGAAGAAGAGTTTTGCTACCAGGACGGCATTAAGCAGTATATCGAGGAGATGGTAGGGGACAACGCCTTTACTATGCCCATGTACTGGGAAACAGAGCGCCGGGGCAGAGATGCGGAAAATCGCCCGGAAATGAAGCTGAAGATTACGGCTTCTTTCTGCTTCAGCAAGCAGGTCAGCCACATTGAGTATTACCACAACTCCTCCTGGCTGGAATATGGCGGCAGTCCGGACAGGGCCGTGCGCCTTGGCTTTACGGCGGCGTTCGACAAGTACCTGCGGGAAAATAACAAGTACACCAAAAATGAGAATAAAATTTTGTTCCAGGATATTCAGGACAGCCTGGTAATGGTAACCAACTGCTTCTCTACCATCGGCTGCTTTGAAAATCAGACCAAGAAGAGCGTCAACTCCAAATTTACCCAAGAGGCGATGACGGCGTTCTTTAAGGAGCAGCTGCAGGTTTGGTTTATTGAGAACAAGCAGGAAGCGGACAAGGCGGCGGAGCAGATTCTCATCAACAAGCGGGCCAGAGAGTCTGCGGAAAAAACAAAAACCAACATCAAAAAGCAGCTGACCACCAAGCTGGATATTGCCAACCGGGTGCAGAAGTTTGTGGACTGCCGCAGCCGGGATACGGCGGTGCGGGAGCTGTATATCGTGGAGGGCGACTCCGCATTGGGCAGCGTAAAGCTCAGCCGTGATGCAGAATTTCAGGGAATTATGCCCGTTCGCGGCAAGATTCTCAACTGTTTAAAGGCCGATTATTCCAAGATTTTTGCCAGCCCCATCATTACAGACCTGATGAAGGTGCTGGGCTGCGGCGTGGAAGTACAGGGCAAAAAGGCCAAGGAGCTCTCCAGCTTTGACATTGACAATCTTAGGTGGAACAAGGTGGTTATCTGTACCGATGCCGACGTGGACGGCTTCCAGATTCGCACGCTGATTCTTACCATGCTGTACCGCCTGTGTCCGACGCTGATTCGGGACGGATATGTGTATATTGCAGAATCCCCCCTGTTTGAAATCACCTGCAAGGACAAAACCTGGTTTGCCTACAATGAGCAGGAAAAGAGCCGGATTCTCAAGGAGCTGGAAGGGAAGAAGATTACCATTCAGCGCTCCAAGGGCTTGGGCGAGAACGACCCGGAGATGATGTGGATGACCACCATGAATCCGGAAACCCGTCGGCTGATTAAGGTCATGCCGGAGGACGCAGAGCGCACCAGCCACTATTTTGACGTGCTGCTGGGGGACTCCCTCAATGAGCGGAAAAACTTTATCGCAGAAAACGGCGCCAAGTATCTGGAGCTGGCGGATATTTCCTAAATAGCCTTCCTCTGAAAACGGGAGGATATTAACGATAAGGAGTGCATTTTATGGCACGGAAGAAGAAAGAACCGGAACAGAACAAAAAGAAAATCAATACCGACAATGTGGTAGGGCTGGTAGGATCCACCACGGAACAGCCTATTTCCGAAACCCTGGAAATCAACTACATGCCCTATGCCATGTCGGTAATCGTTTCCCGGGCATTGCCGGAAATTGACGGCTTTAAGCCTTCCCACAGAAAGCTGCTGTACACAATGTATAAGATGGGCTTGCTCACCGGCAGCCGCACCAAGTCTGCCAACATTGTGGGACAGACCATGAAGCTCAACCCCCACGGCGATGCCGCCATTTATGAAACCATGGTGCGTCTTGCCCGGGGCAACGAGACCCTGCTTCACCCCTTTGTGGACTCCAAGGGTAACTTCGGTAAGGTGTACTCCCGGGATATGGCTTACGCTGCTGCCCGTTACACCGAAGCCAAGCTGGACGGCATCTGCGGCGAGCTTTTCCGGGATATCGACCTGGATACTGTAGACATGGTGGACAACTATGACGGCAGCATGAAAGAGCCTGCCCTGCTTCCTACCACCTTTCCCAATGTGCTGGTATCGGCCAATCTGGGCATTGCCGTAGGTATGGCCAGCAACATCTGCTCCTTCAATTTGAAGGAGGTGTGCGACACCACCATTGCTTTGCTGGAAAATCCGGAGCATGACATTTTGGAAACCCTGCCCGGGCCGGATTTCTCCACCGGGGCGCAGCTTCTGTTTGACGAGGCAACCACCCGGGAAATCTATTCCACAGGCCGGGGCAGCTTCAAGCTTCGGGCAAAGTGGCGGTATCAGAAGGACGGAAACCGCATCGAAATTTACGAAATTCCCTATTCCACCACCACGGAAGTGATTATGGACAAGGTGGCGGATTTGATTAAGGCAGGCAAAATCCGGGAAATCCAGGACATGCGGGATGAAACGGATTTGGGAGGCCTGAAGCTGACCATTGACCTGAAACGGGGTGTTGACCCGGACAAGCTGATGCAAAAGCTCTACCGCCAGACCACCCTGCAGGACAGCTTCCCCTGCAACTTCAACATTCTCATTCAGGGCAATCCCCAGGTAATGGGCATCGGTGAAATTCTGGGGGAATGGACGGCCTGGCGTACTGAGTGCATCAAGCGCAGGATTTTCTTCCAGATTCAGAAGAAGGAAGAACGGCTGCACCTGCTGAAGGGTCTGGAGCGGATTCTGCTGGACATCGACAAGGCCATCTCCATCATTCGGGAAACAGAGCTGGAAAATGAGGTTGTTCCCAACTTGATGATTGGCTTCGGCATTGACGAGGTGCAGGCAAATTTTGTAGCCGAGATTAAACTGCGGAATATCAACAAAGAATATATTCTGAAGCAGACCAAGGCAATCTCCCAGCTGGAGGAAGAAATTGCCCAGCTGCAAAGCACCTTACACAGCCACCGTAAGCTGCAAAACGTGATTATTTCCGAGCTGAAGCAGGTTTCCGAGAAATACGGCAAGCCCCGCATGACGGAAATTTTGTACAACCAGGAGGAAATCCAGCCCGAGGAAGAACAGGACGATACGCCCGACTATCCCGTAACCCTGTTCGTTTCCAGAGAGGGGTATCTGAAGAAGATTACCGCCCAATCCCTGCGCATGAGCAGCGAGCAGAAGTTCAAGGAAGGGGACGCGCTGGCCTTCTCCGTGGAAACTACCAACAAGGCGGAGATCCTGGTGTTTACCGACAAATACCAGTGCTACAAGTCCCGCCTTTCCGACTTTGACGACAGCAAGGCGTCTGCACTGGGAGACTATCTGCCCCAGAAGCTGGGTTTCGAGGCCGGTGAGGCGGTGGTGCAGGTAATTCTGCCCGGGGATTACAAAGGCTTTGTGCTGTTCTTCTTTGAAAACGGCAAGGCGGCCAAGGTGCCCCTTTCTGCCTATGAGACCAAGACCAACCGGAAGAAGCTTATCGGCGCTTACAGCGACAAGAGTCCGCTGAAAACCGCCATGGCTTTGACGGCGGATATGCAGGTGGCAGTATATACCACCGACAGCCGCGTGGTGATTTTCTCCACGGCCCAGCTGTTGCCTAAGACCACCAAGAACACCCAGGGCGTAGGCGTAGTGGCGGTGAAGAAGAAGGCCCAGGTTAGCCATGCGGTGAAGGCGGAGGATAGCGGCATTGTGAATATGAGCCGTTACCGCACCCGGACACTACCCTCTGCCGGCGCATTGCTGAAGGAGGAGGATTCTCCGGACAAGCAAATCAGTTTTGAAGTATAAATTCGGGGGAAAGCATGAACAAAGCGTGGAAAACAGTTTTCTGGTTTTTGAAAATCACTCTGGGGTCAACCATGTTTGCCATGGCTTTTGACATATTCCTGGGGCCCAATGACCTCAATGCCGGCGGTCTTTCCGGCCTGGCCCAGCTTCTTGTGGAGCTTTTGGGCGTGGGCTCGGTGGGCCTGGTGGTGGCGCTGCTGAATTTGCCGCTGTTTATCATCGGCGGCATGAAAATCGGCAAGCGGTTTTTCTGGGGCTCGCTGGTGGGCATGGTGGTGCTGACGGCGGCTCTGGAGGCGCCTACCTTTCTGCCCAGCTTTCAGGGAGATGCCCTGCTTGCCGCGCTGTATGGCGGCGTAATCGGCGGACTGGGACTGGGGATTGTGTTTTCTGCAGGGGCATCTACCGGCGGCTCGGACATCATTGTCCGTCTGCTGAAGCGAAAAATGCAGCATATTCCCATTGGCACAATCAATATCTGCTTTGACCTGGCCATTGCCGTACTGACGGGACTGGTGTTTAAGGATATATCCAGGGCGTTATACAGCGGCGTTGCGATATTTGTTACCGGACAGGTGATAGATGCGGTGGTGTACCGCTTCGACTATTCCAAGGCAGTGATGATTGTCTCCAAGGAGCATGAGAAAATTGCCCAGGTGATTATGGAAAACCTTGACCGTGGCGCAACCTATTTACAGGGCGAGGGCGTATACAGCCACCAGATGCGGAAGGTGATTTTCACCGTGGTGAAGAAGCAGCAGATTGCAGAGCTGAAGCGTTTGGTTATAGATATTGACAGTGATGCATTTGTGGTGGTGCAGGAAGCTCATCAGGTTTTGGGAGAGGGTTTTGCCCGATACTCCGGAGATTCTCTGTAAGAAAGGGGAGGGCGTTATGAAGAAAATCGCGGCGCTGTTTATTGCTGTGTGTTTGATGCTGGGAGGGTGCGCCAATGTGTTTGACGGCCATTATGTCAGTGTAACGCCCTACGAGGAACAGCAGGAGGATAACACAAACCAAACAGTTTCGGCGGTGAATTTTGACCAGCTGTGTCAGGCTCTGCGTTCCTTTACCAATAACGGTAGCACAAGTGGCGTTATCTCCATTGGTCAGTATCAGGGGGAGTATGTCAGTACGGATATGGCGCTGGCTATCAGCCAAACCCGGGCACAGGACCCCATTACCGCGTATGCCGTGGACGAAATCTTCTTTGAGGTGGGAAACAGCGCGGGCAAGCCTGCCATAGCTCTGGAAATCACCTATCACCACGACCGGTCGGAATTGCTGCGGCTGCGTAGCTTTTCCGGCATGGACGATGCCAAAAAGCAGATTTCCCAGGCGCTGGAGAAATACAGCACCGGCGCGGTGATGTACATCGAAAATTACGAGGAAACAGACCTTGCCCAGTGGGTGGAGGATTACAGCGCGCTGCATCCGGATACGGTGATGGAAACGCCCCAGACCACGGTGGGTGTGTATCCGGAAAGCGGCACAGCCAGAATTGTGGAGTTGAAATTCCAATACCAAACAAGTCGGGATTCCTTGCGGAGCATGCAGGAGCAGGTGAGTCCCATGTTTGAGGCGGCGTCCCTGTATGTCAGCGGCAGCAGCCGGACGAGGGAAAAATATGCCCAGTTGTATGCTTTTTTGATGGAGCGGTTTGAAGGCTATACTCTGGAAACTTCCATCACGCCGGCGTACAGCCTGCTGAATCACGGCGTGGGGGACAGCAAGGCCTTTGCCACGGTGTATTCTGCCATGTGCCGTCAGGCGGAACTGGAATGTCTGACGGTAGCAGGCACGCGAAACGGCACGGTTCGCTACTGGAACATCATTCTCGATGGCAATGTCTATTATCATGTGGATTTGCTCCAGTGCAGCGCTGCAGGGGGCTTCCGCACCTACAGAGACGGCCAGATGACCGGCTATGTGTGGGATTATTCGGCCTATCCTCCCTGCGGTGTGGCTGTGAAGATTGAGCGGGAAGAATAATTCGGAACAAAATGAAAAAATGTATTGACAAATGGAAATTTGGTGCTATAATACATTTTGTTCCGCGGGTGTAGCTCATCTGGTAGAGCGCCACCTTGCCAAGGTGGAGGTAGCGAGTTCGAGCCTCGTCACCCGCTCCATAAAAGCACACATTTGCCAAACTGGTAAATGTGTGCTTTTTTCTAATGATAATGACAGAATCCGGGAATCACATCTATCGTGTGATTCCCGGGTTTTTGATTCAAAGTCCCAGGGATTATAAAAAATATCCCGGCTCGTTGGAGCCGGGATATCAGATGATTCAGAAAACGGATTACTTAAGAGCCTCTTCCACAGCAACGGCCACGGACACAGTCATGCCTACCATCGGGTTGTTGCCTGCGCCCAGGAAGCCCATCATCTCAACGTGGGCGGGCACGGAGGAAGAACCTGCGAACTGGGCATCGCCGTGCATACGGCCCATGGTGTCAGTCATGCCGTAGGAAGCAGGACCTGCAGCCATGTTATCCGGGTGCAGAGTACGGCCGGTGCCGCCGCCGGAGGCCACGGAGAAGTACTTACGGCCATTCTCCATGCACTCCTTCTTGTAGGTGCCGGCAACAGGATGCTGGAAGCGGGTGGGGTTGGTGGAGTTACCGGTAATGGAAACGTCAACGCCCTCGTAGCGCATAACAGCCACGCCCTCACGGACATCATCGCAGCCGTAGCAGTTGACGGCAGCGCGCTCTCCCTTGGAGTAGGCAATGCGGTCAACAATCTTCAGCTCGCCGGTGTAGTAGTCGAACTGGGTCTTTACATAGGTAAAGCCGTTGATGCGGGAGATAATCTGGGCAGCGTCCTTGCCCAAGCCGTTGAGGATAACCCGCAGGGGCTCCTTACGGGCCTTATTGGCGGAGCGGGCAATGCCGATAGCGCCTTCGGCGGCAGCGAAGGACTCGTGGCCGGCCAGGAATGCAAAGCACTTGGTCTCGTCCCGCAGAAGCATAGCACCCAGGTTGCCGTGGCCGATACCGACCTTGCGGTCTTCGGCGACGGAGCCGGGGATACAGAAGGCTTGCAGGCCGATGCCGATGGCCTCGGCGGCCTCGGCGGCGTTCTTCACGCCCTTCTTGATGGCGATGGCAGCACCTACGCAGTAGGCCCAGGCCACGTCCTCAAAGGCGATGGGCTGGATGCCCTTGACGATTTCGTAGGGGTCAAAGCCCTTGGCGGTGCAGATTTCACGGCACTCCTCTACGGAATTCAGACCGTACTGAGCGAGGACACCGTTGATTTTGTCAATTTTTCTTTCGTAACCTTCAAACAAAGCCATTGTATGTTCCTCCTTCTCTTATTCGTGCCGGGGGTCGATGTACTTGGCAGCATCGGCGAAGCGGCCGTAAGAGCCCTTTGCCTTCTTCAGTGCCTCGTTGGCATCATCGCCCTTCTTGATGAAGTCCATCATCTTACCCAGGTTGATGAACTCATAACCGGTAATCAGGTTGTCCTCGTCCAGAGCAATGCGGGTAACATAGCCCTCGGCCATTTCCAGATAACGGGGGCCCTTAACCTTGGTGGCGAACATGGTGCCTACCTGGCTGCGCAGGCCCTTGCCCAGGTCTTCCAGAGAGGCGCCTACTGCAAGACCGTCTTCAGAGAAAGCGGACTGGCTGCGGCCGTAGACAATCTGCAGGAACAGCTCCCGCATGGCGGTGTTGATGGCGTCGCATACCAGGTCAGTGTTCAGAGCCTCCAGCAGAGTCTTACCGATGAGAATTTCAGAGGCCATTGCGGCAGAGTGGGTCATGCCGGAGCAGCCCAGAGTTTCCACCAAGGCTTCCTCAATGATGCCCTCTTTCACATTCAGGGTCAGCTTGCAGCAACCCTGCTGGGGAGCGCACCAGCCGATGCCGTGGGTGAAACCGGATACGTCTTTAATTTCCTTGACCTGAACCCACTTGCCCTCTTCGGGAATGGGAGCGGGGCCGTGATAGGCGCCCTTGGCCACGGAGCACATATGCTGTACTTCGCTACTGTAAATCATGGCAATTTTCCTTTCCTTTTCCAAGACGGTGTTCCGTCTTTAAGATTTTCCGCATATATTATA
>JAZOQT010000046.1:0-37429 GCA_045656245.1 Faecousia sp. | reverse complement strand
TCATCTCACGGAGCTTCTTAACATCAAGAGCAGTAAAAGCCATTTCTATTTCCTCCTGTGTTCTTGTAATTATTCAGCAACGGTCTCTTCTACAGCCTCGGTAGCCTCAGCAGTAGCGTCCTCACCCTGACGGCCTTCGATAGCAGCGTTAGCCATAGTAGCAGCGATCAGACGGATAGCACGGATAGCATCGTCGTTGCCGGGGATCACGTAGTCGATCTCGTCGGGATCGCAGTTGGTATCAACGATAGCAACGATGGGAATGTTCAGCTTGCGGGCCTCGGCGATGGCATTGCGCTCCTTCCGGGGGTCAACAATGAACAGAGCAGCGGGAATCTTCTTCATTTCCTTAACGCCGCCCAGATACTTTTCCAGCTTCTCGATTTCGCCCTGGTGCTTGATAACTTCCTTCTTGGGCAGCATGGCGAAGGTGCCGTCCTCTTCCATCTTCTTCAGCTGAGCCAGACGGTCGATACGGGTGCGCATGGTGCGGAAGTTGGTGAGCATACCGCCCAGCCAACGGGCGTTTACATAGTAACCGCCGCAACGGATTGCTTCTTCCTTGATGGCATCCTGGGCCTGCTTCTTGGTGCCGACGAACAGGATGTTGCCGCCATTGGCGCTGGTCTCACGGATGAAGTTGTAGGCTTCCTCCAGCTTCTTAACGGTCTTCTGCAAGTCAATGATGTAGATACCGTTACGCTCGGTGTAAATGTAGGTAGCCATTTTGGGGTTCCAACGACGGGTTTGGTGGCCGAAGTGTACGCCGGCCTCCAGCAGTTGCTTCATAGATACGACAGCCATTTTTGATATTCTCCTTTTTTGTTTGTTCCTCCACCCCGTTCATCTTGAAAGCCCCGTCCTTGCGGACACGGGAGGCCTCAATCACCGGGTGTGTGGCGTTAAAATAGTGTCATGGGCATACCCATGCCGATACATTATAGACCATTCTATTTTATTTTGCAAGTATTTTTTCCAAAATTTTTCTAAAATATCCAAAGAAAAACCGGACACACAGGGTGTCCGGCGTATTTTTCAGATACCCCAGCCCAATCCCGGGCGGGGGAACAGGCAGTCATCGGGCTTGATGTCTACCAAAACGATGTCCGGGCCGATTTTTCGGATACACCGCCAGGGAATGACGAAGTCGTCCCGTCGGCCCAGAACCCCCAGAAACCGGCAGGGCCCCGGCACGACGATGGCCACTACTTTTCCTTCCGGTATCTCCACCTCCACGTCGGAGATGAAGCCAAGCCGTCGCCCGTCAGCGATGCAGATGACCTCTTTGCAGTGCAGCTCTGTTGTGCGAATTCCCATAAGCGCGCCTCCCACAAAGACTTTGTAGAGTCTATGCGTTGACCCAGGCGAATATGCTGCAATGTGAAACGACTGTTTACGACACGCTGATGCTTTTGCGCATGGCATTGATGGCGCCCTTTTCCAGTCGGGACACCTGGGCCTGGGAGATGCCCACCAGCTGGGCCACCTCCATTTGCGTTTTTCCTCCCACGAAGCGCAGGGAGAGAATCTCCTTTTCCCGATTTCCCAGAGCCCGGAAGGCGTTGCGCAATGTGATGTGCTCCATCCAGTTCAGCTCCGTATTTTTTGTGTCGTGAACCTGGTCCATCACCGTCAGGGGGTCGCCGCCGTCAGAATAAACGGGGTCATACAGGCTTACCGGCGCGCATACCGCGTCCAGCGCCTGGCTGATTTCTTCCGTGGGAAGGGAAAGCTCTTCGGAGATTTCTGCCAGGGTAGGCTCTCTGCCCAGCCGGAGAATCAGGCCCTCCTTGCATTGCAGTACCCGGTAGGCCACGTCCCGAATGGAGCGGCTGACCCGGATCGCGCTGTTGTCCCGCAGGTAGCGCCGCACTTCTCCGGCAATCATGGGCACCCCGTAGGTGGAAAATTTTACATTTTTGGAAGAATCAAAGTTGGAAATGGCTTTCATTAGGCCGATACAGCCTACCTGAAACAAATCGTCGGGACTTTCTCCCCGCTTGTCGAACCGCTGAATGACAGAAAGCACCAATCGAAGATTTCCCTCAATCAGTGCTTGGCGGGCGTTTTCATCCCCTGCGCTGTACCGTTGCAGCAGCTCGTCCATTTCTTTGGGAGATAATGTTTGCAGCCGGGCGGTGTTCACACCGCTGAGTTCTACCTTTCCCTGCATGGGCATCCTCCTGTGTATCCAAAATGGTAATACCAGTATTTCCATTTCTTCGGCAAAGATACCCGTTTCTTTTTTGTCTATTTTTCACAAAGATTTTGGCTGCAAATGGAAATCAGCGGCCTAAAAAGGGACGGGTTCGGGTATTTTGCAACATTTTCCCCGAAAATCGGCTGGAAGAGATTGGATTTCCATTGTTTCCGTAACACAGTTACAAGCCCGTTATGCTCCCGAAAAAGGGGGTGGGAAAAGCCTGTGGATAAGGGGGAAAACCCCCGGCTGATTTGGGAAAATCGGTTGAAAACCTTGACTTTTCCACATTGTTCACAGAGTTTTCCACAAGCCCTGCATTTCCGAAAACGGAAAATGGGGGTTGACATAATTGGTTTTGACATCCTTCGACAAATTTCCCACTTTTTCACCCTCGGTGGTTTTGCCCACAGGGATTTTTATGGGCAAAAAAACGGACTTGACAGGAGAAAAATCCTTTGCGGCAGGGTCAAAATGGGAAAAAACTTAAAAATTTTTTGAAAAGGGGATTGATTTTGTGGAAAAGAGGGGGTATAATGTGTATCCGTATGAATAACGTTTGGCGCATAGGAGGTGTAACACGATGCCCAACATTAAGTCCTCTAAGAAGGATGTCCTTTCTTCCAAGATTGCTTATGAGAAGAACAAGGCCAACAAGTCCGAACTGAAGACCAACCTGAAGAAGTTCGACGCTGCTCTGGAATCCGGTGATAAGGCCGCTGCCGAGAGCGCTTACAAGGTTGCCGTCAAGGCTGTTGACCAGGCCGTAACCAAGGGTCTTCTGCACAAGAACAATGCTGCCCGCAAGAAGAGCAGCATGACCCTGAAGCTGAACAAGCTGGCTTGATTTCTCTGAAAATATCTCCTTCCATTTTGCTGGAAGGAGTTTTTTCATTTCTATGGGGTTTTTTCTGGACAATTGTGCCGGGCGTGATATAATGAAACCAGAAGCTGAAACGGGCATCATACACGAAAAGTATCTGCAGGAAGGGCGGTGAAGCACCGTGGCACGGCTATCTGACAGCGTTACCATGTTAAAGGGCGTTGGTTCTGCCAGGGCAAAGCAATTTGCGGCGCTGAATATATTTACCCTGGGAGATCTGATCTGCCATTTTCCCCGGGGCTACGAGGACCGCACACGGCTGGTTACCATTGACAAACTGGAGGTGGATACCCCTGCCTGCTTTAAGGCCACGGTGATGAATCACCCCCGCACCAACCATATCCGCAAGGGTCTGGATATCACCAAGGTGCAGGTGGCGGACCATACCGCCCGGCTGACGCTGACCTTTTTTAACAACAAATACGCCGCCCAGCAGCTGTGCTACGGCGGGGAATATATCTTCTACGGGGCGGTCAGCGGGGATTTTATCGGCTACAACATGACCAACCCTGTGTTTGAAGCCCCGGATTCCCAGCCGGTGGTTACCCGCAGGGTACTGCCGATTTATCCTTTAACTGCCGGCCTTTCCAACACCGCCATGGCAAAGGCGGTGCGCCAGGCCATGGACATTTGCGATACGCCGGAGGAGATTATCCCCCAGTTGGTGCGGCAGGAATACGGCATTTTGCCCGCCCAACGGGCTTACGCCGCCATTCACCAGCCCCAGAGCATGGCAGAGGCGGAGCTGGCAAAGCGGCGGCTGATTTTTGAGGAATTTTTTGTTTTCTCCGCCGGGCTCTCTCTTATGCGCGCCGCCCGGGAGCGGAAAACCGCAAAGCCCTACGAGAACAGGGACTTACAGCCCTTTTATGCTGCGCTGCCTTTTTCCCTTACCCATGACCAGGAGAAAACCGTTGCAGAAATCCTGGAGGACCTTACCTCCGGCGCGCCGATGAACCGGCTGGTGCAGGGGGACGTAGGAAGCGGAAAGACCATGGTGGCGGCGGCTGCGGTGTATGCCGCGGTGAAAAACGGACACCAGGCGGCGCTGATGGCGCCTACGGAGATTTTGGCAGAGCAGCACTATCAATCCTTAAGCAAACTATTTGCCCCCATGGGAATCCGCACCGCCCTGCTGACAGGGGCAATGACACCCAAGCAGAAGCGGGAGATTCGCCAGACAATCGCCTCGGGAGCGGTGGATTTTGCCGTGGGCACGCATGCCCTTTTGTCGGACACTACGGAATTTGCCTGTTTGGGGCTGGTGGTGGCAGACGAACAGCATCGCTTCGGCGTGGCCCAGCGGGCAAAGCTCAGCGCAAAGGGGTACGACCCCCATCTGCTGGTGATGTCTGCCACACCTATTCCCAGAACGCTGGCGCTTCTTTTGTACGGAGATTTGGACGTATCCATCATCAAGCAGTTGCCCCCGGGGCGCCAACCGGTGGACACGTTTTTGGTGGGAGAAAGCTACCGGGCCAGAATCAACGCCTTTATTCGCAAGCAGGTGCAGGAGGGACACCAGTGCTTCGTGGTGTGTCCTGCAGTGGAGGAAAGCGAGGATTTGGGGATTAAGGCCGCTACGGTTTGGGCGGAAACCCTGGAAAAAACCGTGTTTCCCGACCTGCGGATCGCCCTGCTTCACGGGCAGATGAAGGGCGCAGAAAAGGAAGCGGCTATGGCAGCCTTTGCCCGGGGTGAGGCAGACGTGCTGGTGGCAACCACAGTCATTGAGGTGGGGGTGGATGTGCCCAATGCCACGCTGATGGTGATTGAGGACGCAGACCGCTTCGGTCTTTCCCAACTGCACCAGCTTCGGGGCAGAGTGGGCAGAGGAGGCAGCAAAAGCTACTGTATTCTCACCTCCCACAACCGCAACGAGGAAACGTTGAAGCGGCTTAAGGCTCTGTGCGAAACCAATGACGGCTTCCGCATAGCGGAGGAAGACCTTGCCCTGCGGGGCCCGGGAGATTTCTTCGGCTCCCGCCAGTCGGGACTTCCGGTATTCCGCGTGGCAAATTTGAATATGGATTTGCAGACGCTGAAGGATGCCCAGCAGGCATCTGCCCGGTGGATTGACCGGGAGGGCACGGCCCATTCTCCCGAGGGAGAGGCGCTGCGCCGGCGAATTGGAGAACTGTTTGACCGGGCGCAGGGTACGATGAATTAAAGAAAGGCACGCCTTAAGGCGTGCCTTTTTCGTTTCCTTATTCCGCGGTTGCGGGGATTGGTTCTTCCTGGGGGTGTTCCCCGGGTTCTTCTGTTGATTCTTCCGTGGGGGTTTCTGCCGGTGTATCTGCGGGCGCTTCCTGCGGTTCTTCCACAGGCGCTTCTGCCGGCGTTTCTGCGGGCGCTTCCTCCTGGGGCGTCATGGAGGCCAAATGCTTTTTATTAAGATAATAGGCAAAGCCGATGTAGCCCAGGCTCAAAAGGACGATGCCTCCCAGAGCAATCCAAAGATAAACGGATAAATCCGTGGCTTTTTTGGGCGATGCAACTGCCTCCCAGGCGGCAGTCAGGGTATGATTTCCCGGGGTGGTCAGATAGGTGTCGGGGGTGATAGGCTTCCCGTCCAGGAACCAACCGGCAAAGGTGTAGCCGCTGCGGGTGGGGGTGGGCAGCGTACCGTAGGGGGTATCGAAGGCGATAGATCGTGTATTGAAAAAAAGACTTCCCTCGCCGGGGTCCAGGGTAATACGGTATACCTGCTGCATCCAATGAGGATACAGGGAAACGTCTTGGGTAACAGGTGTTTCGGCAGTGTACAGCGTACCGCTGTCCGGCGCGGTGAACCAGCCCAGCAGCGCATAGCCGGTTCGGGATATTTGGGGGAATTGGGGTATGGTTTCCCCGTAGAACAGCGTTTGCTGGGTGTCTCCAATGGTTACGGTGTAGGAAAGCCGCTCCCAATGGGGGTACAGGGTGATGTTCTGGGTAATGGGGGTATCCTCCAAAACCTGGGTGCCGCCCTCGGCCTCTGTGAACCAACCAAGGAAGGTATGGCCGGGCTGCTCCGGTTGGGGCAGAGGACCTACGGCATGACCATCCTGCACATAGGCCACAGTGTTTTCCTCCCCCCACAGGCAGGTTACTGTGCGGACGGTGGGAGGCGGCTGGATATAGAAAACCGATTCTATCACCGTGGTTTCTCCCCGGGCGGTGGAGTCGGTGGCGGTGATTTTTATGGTGTGCATTCCCGGGGCAAGGGTGGAAAAATACAGCTTTTTGTTGATGTTGGTGTTGGCAAGATTCAACTGGGTGGTGCTGCCGTTGCTGCTCCAGCCGGCATAGTATTTGCCGTCAATGTATCCGCTGACGGTGCGCAGGGGATACCGGGAGGAGATGCTGCCTTTTAAGGTATGGGACTTTTGCTGAATGGTCTGTCCCTGGGCAGGGGCGGTGATGCTGCCGCTGTACTGGGAATCCAAATAAGCAACAAAGGTGAGCTTGCCTTTGGGAATATAGCCTGTACCGCCGGCTACGGACACAGCATACCAGCTCTCGCCGTTGCCGTTTGTATAGCTGCCCTGTACCTGCACCGTTGTTCCGGAGGGGAGGGCCTGTCCCTGGGTGGCGGCGCCGGTATAGGGAATGGTGGTGGGGGTGTAGTCCTGAGACAGGGTGTAGGTTCCCATGGCGGCGATGCTTTTCGTGGACTTATAATCATAGGAAAAGCCGCAGTCGGTGCATTTGCCCTTGGAATTGTAGCTGTCGTGAGAACAGCGGTTGTAGTATTCCTTTACATAGGAAACATATTTTTTACAACAGCTGCCAAAGGAGGTGTAAAGCTGGCTGGGCAACTCCAGAAGGTCGTTAACGTAAGGGTCAATGGAATAATCCCGGAAGGGACGGTAGCCGCCCTTGAGAATCTGGTAGTCCAGATGGAAGCCTGTGCTGTAGCCGGTAGAGCCGATGGTACCGATTTTATCCCCCTTGGAAACCTTCTGTCCTACGGAAACCGTGCCTTTGGTCAGATGGGCGTATTGGGAATACAAAGTGGTGTATGTACCGTTTTTCAGCCGGTAGCTGTGTTTTAAAATGACATAGTTACCGAAACCGGAATCACAGCAGTTGTGCTCTTTTCCGTAATTGTGCTTGCAGCCGTTATACACTGCCTCCACGGTGCCGTCGTAGGAAGCCACCACAGAGGTGCCTTTGTCAGCGGCGATGTCGATGGCGTAGTGCCGTCGGTTGTCCAGGAAGCAGCTGGACAGGTTATAGGCGCCGGGGACGGGCCACTTGAAATCCCGCTGTCCGCCGGAAAGCACATAGCTTCCTGCCTGGGATGGCTTGGTCAAGCCAAAGGCTGTACCGGGAAGCAGGGTTAGCAAAAGCAGAATGCCTGTCGCCCACACAAGAAATCGTCTTATCTTCAATGGAAAACCTCCAAATAGAATGCATTTTCTCCATTTTATCACGGGAAACCCCAGGGGGCAATAGGTAATTTTACGAAGAATTGGCAATATTTTTACTGCAGAAAATTAAAATAGTTTTAACATTTTCCGGTATTGTATCGGTATTTTCCAGGGGTTGCAGAGACATTTTTTGACATTTTCGCAAAAAATAAAAATCTACTTGTAAGATGACAAGAAATGTAGTAAAATAGTAAGACTGAAAATATGCCATTTTACTTGGAGGTACATGATACATGGAAAAACCCATTGTTTTGGTGATTATGGACGGTGTCGGCAAGGGCGACGGCGGCAGCGGTGATGCTGTGGCAGTAGCCGCTACTCCCACGCTGGATGCTTTGCTGGCAAGCTGTCCCCATACATACCTGAAAGCCCACGGCACAGCCGTCGGTCTGCCCAGCGATGAGGACATGGGCAATTCCGAGGTAGGCCACAATGCGCTGGGCTGCGGTCAGGTATACTCCCAGGGCGCCAAGCTGGTAGGAGAGTCCATTGAAAACGGCGCGCTGTACGCTTCCCAGACCTGGAAGAAGCTGGTGAAAAATGCCCAGGGCAAGGCTATGCACTTTATTGGCCTGCTGTCCGACGGCAATGTCCACTCCAACATTGCTCACCTGATTGCCCTGTTGAAGCAGGCAAAGCAGGAGGGTGTCCAAAAGGCCTATTGCCACATTCTGCTGGACGGCCGTGATGTGCCCGCAACCTCTGCTCTGGAATATGTGGAGCAGCTGGAGACTGTGCTTGCCCAATTAAACACCGACGGCTGCGATTATGCCATCGCCTCCGGCGGCGGCCGTATGCAGGTTACCATGGACCGGTATGAAGCCAACTGGGGCATGGTGGAGGCCGGCTGGCGCACCCATGTGCAGGGCTTGGGCAGAATGTTTGCCTCTGCCAGAGAGGCCATCGAAACCTACCGGGCGGAAACCGGCTGCATCGACCAGGATTTGCCCGCCTTTGTGGTTGGAAGAAACGGCGCGCCCGTGGCCAAAATTGCCAACGGCGACAGCGTGATTCTCTTTAACTTCCGGGGCGACCGGGCCCAGGGAATTTCCCTGGCATTCGTCCGCAAGCAGTTCGACAAATTCGACCGGGGGGATTACACCGGCGTGGAGTTTGCCGGTATGCTGCAATACGACGGCGACCTGAACATTCCGGAAAACTATCTGGTTCAGCCTCCCGTGATTCAGAACACTCTGACGGAGGTGCTGGTGGCGGCAGGCATCAACGAATATGCCGTGTCCGAAACCCAGAAGTACGGCCATGTTACCTATTTCTGGAACGGCAACCGCTCCGGAAAGATATCCGAGGAGCTGGAAACCTATGAGGAAATTCCCTCCGATGTGATTCCCTTTGAGCAGGCCCCTGCCATGAAGAGCAAGGAAATCACCGAGAAGATGCTCCAGGCCATGGCCTCCAAGCAGTACGGCTTTATCCGCTGCAACTATCCCAACGGCGACATGGTGGGCCACACCGGGGACATGAACGCGGTGATTACCGCCATGGAATGTGTGGACGCCGGCCTGAAGGCCATCATTGAAGCGGCTGATAAGTACGGTTACACCGTGCTCATTACCGCCGACCACGGCAACGCCGACCAGATGACCGAAACCAAAAAGGGCAAGACTTCCGTAAGAACAGCCCACTCTTTGAACCCCGTTCCCTTTATTATTTATGATAAGGATACCAGCTACACCGTGAAAGATGGCAGCTATGGCCTTGCCAATGTGGCGCCTACCGTGGTGAAAATGCTGGGCATTACGGCTCCCCAGTGCTGGGAAGCCAGTATGGTGTAAGCTTTCGCGTTTGAATTAGGAGGTTATTCTATGATGCGTCAAACCAATGAAAATGGTTCTATCCAGGTCAGTACCAGTGTATACAGCGATATTGCCGGCACAGCCGCCAGCAACTGCTTCGGGGTAAAGGGTATGGCCGCCCGCAGCGTAAAGGATGGCGTATACCACCTGCTGCGGAAGGAATCCATGTCCAAGGGTGTCAACGTTACCTTCCATGAGGACGACACTATTTCCATCGATTTGCATATCATGGTGGACAACGGCGTAAACTTGAATGCCGTGGGCGCTTCCATTATTTCCGAGGTGCGCTATGTGGTTACCAAGTGCACCGGCACCCAGGTCCGGGGGGTCAATGTGTATATCGATTCCATGATGCTGGGTTAATTATCGGAGGTAGAGAGATTTGAGACAGACGATAAACGGAGCTGACCTGCGCAGACTGATTATCAATGCGGCTGCCGCCATTGAAATCAACAAGCAGGGGCTGAACGAACTGAATGTGTTCCCTGTGCCTGACGGAGATACGGGAACCAATATGTCCATGACCATCAACGCTGCAGCCGCAGATTTGCGGAAGGTAGAAGACCCCAGCCTGGAAAAGGCAGCTGCGACTGCCGCCTCCGCTATGCTGCGGGGGGCAAGAGGCAACTCCGGCGTAATTTTGTCCCTGTTATTCCGGGGCATTTCCAAAAAGCTGAAGGGCTGTACCGATTGCGATGGCGTGCTGTGGGCGGCTGCTCTGCAAGAGGGCGTAGATGCGGCCTACAAGGCGGTTATGAAGCCCGCTGAGGGCACGATTCTTACCGTTGCCCGATTGGCTGCCGCCAAGGCAACCCAGGCTTCCCAGGAGAACAATTATCTGGAATTTGTCCATGCCGCAGCCATTGAAGAGGCCAAGGTTGCTCTGGCCAATACCGTCAACCAGAACCCTGTGCTGAAAAAGGCCGGCGTTGTAGATGCCGGCGGCAAGGGCTGGGTGGTGGCGCTGGAGGCTATGATGCTGGCCCTGCAGGGCGAGGATGTGGTGGTTCCCGAGGGGATGGCCGCAGACGAAACCAAGCAGGCTGCCGATTTCAGCGACTTTGACACCGAGGACATCACCTTTACCTACTGCACCGAGTTCATCATCTCCCGGGAGAATGACAATGACCCGGAAAAGCTGCGGGAGTTCCTGTCCACTCTGGGCGACAGCCTGGTGCTGGTGGACGATGAGGAAATTATCAAGGTCCACGTTCACACCAATGACCCCGGCAAGGCGCTCCACGAGGCTATGGACTACGGCTCCTTCGTTACGGTGAAAATCGAGAATATGCGCCTGCAGCACACGGAAAAGGTGATGAGCGAGCAGGAGCTTTCTCCCAAAATTGCCGAGCCGACCAAGCCCTTTGGCGTGGTTTCCGTCTGCGTGGGCGACGGCATTTGCGATGTATTCCGCAATCTGGGCGTCGACGGACTGGTTTCCGGCGGTCAAACCATGAACCCCAGCACCCAGGATATTCTGGAGGTAGTCAATACCGTTCCTGCGGAAACAGTGTATGTCCTGCCCAACAATAAGAATATCATCATGGCGGCCCAGCAGGTGGATGCGCTGACACCGAAGAATGTTGTGGTCATTCCCACCAAGACCATTCCCCAGGGCGTAACCGCCATGCTCAGTTATAACCCCGAGGGCACACAGGAGGAAAATGTGGCTGCCATGACCGAGGTTCTGGACACGGTGGACACCATGCAGATTACCTATGCCGCCCGCAACTCTGATTTCGACGGCTTTTTGATTCACGAGGGAGATTACCTGTCCCTGTACGGCAGTCAGCTTCACGGCACCAGCAAGGATATTAAGGTGCTGCTGAAATCCTTGGCAGAAAAGGTGCGCTCCACCGGTAAGGAGTATATCACCATTTACTATGGCGAAGATGTGAAAGAAAAGCACGCCCAGAAAACAGCAGAGCTGTTCAGTCAGATTTGCCCCGATGCAGATGTAAATCTGTTAAGAGGCGGTCAGCCTGTATACTACTACCTTATCTCCGCAGAATAACGGATATAAAAAGTGTGTGTTGCCACGGCAACACACACTTTTTTGTGATGATTTCCCCTTTATGGCATACACTATCGGGAAGGGGGGAAAAGCTGTGGATTTTCCAAAGGGCGGAGTTTTGGGTAAGGCTGTGGCGATTTTCCGCAGGTTGCGGGGAATGAATATTTCTTCCCACGCCGCAAACGCAGGGTATTTTATTGTGCTGTCCGTGTTTCCGGTGCTGGTGCTGATTTTGAGCCTGCTGCGCTATACCACACTGGATGCCCGGGATTTGCTGGCGCTTTTACAGGGCTTCCTGCCGGAGGCGCTGATGGCCCAGGCGGAAAAGCTGATTATCAGCACCTACGCCCATACCTCTACGGCGGTGGTGTCCGTTTCTGCCATCGGGGCGCTGTGGTCTGCCAGCCGGGGTATCTACGGGCTGATCAGCGGCCTGAACACCATTTACGATGTGGAAGAGTGTAGAGGGTATTGGTATGTGCGGGGCATCAGTGTGGTATATACCCTGCTTTTTGTGGGTGTGCTGCTGCTGACACTGGTACTGAATGTGTTCGGAGAGGGGCTGATTCAGATGCTTCCCCAAACCGGCGGAGCGCTGGGGCGGTTTTTCTCCGAGGTGGTGGATCTGCGATTTTTTCTGCTGCTGTTTTTGCAGACAGGGCTGTTCACCGCCATGTTTATGGGCTTGCCCAGCGGAAAGAACAGATTTTCCGACAGCCTGCCCGGGGCGGTACTGGCGGCGCTGGGGTGGCTGATTTTTACCAATTTGTTTTCTGTGTACGTGGAGCATTTTGCCGGGTATACCAGCATTTACGGCTCGGTGTATGCGGTGGCGCTGAGTATGCTGTGGCTTTATTGTTGTTTGAGCATAGTGTTCTACGGCGGCGCGCTGAATAAGCTGCTGACGGAGCAGGGAATATAAAAAAGAGCGTGCTGTACAGCACGCTCTTTTTTGTGTCAGGCTTATTTGTAGATGAGAGATTCGGCGTAACGGGTAGCGATGATGCCCTCGGGCTCGCCGGTCTTCTTGGACTCGGAGAGAATGTGCTCGATGGAGTTGTAAATGTTGTCAACCTTGGCAAGCACGGCGTCCTTGTTGTAAGGACCGTCCACCTCTGCTGCGGCATTGATAACGCCGCCGCCGTTGATAACGAAGTCGGGAGCGTAGTAGATGCCCCGGGCCTTCAGCATTTCTCCGGAGGCATTGTCCAGAATCTGGTTGTTTGCGCCGCCGGCAACTGCCTTACAATTCAGAACGGGAATGGTGGTGGGGTTGAGAATTGCGCCCATGGCGTTGGGGGAGAAGATGTCGCACTCCTGCGCGTAGATTTCCTCTGTGGGAACGATGACGGCGCCGAATTCGTCAGCAGCCTTCTCGGCCATCGCCTTGTTGGAGCGGTTGGCAATGATCAGCTTTGCGCCGCTTTCATTCAGCAGACGGCACAGGTCATAGCCGACCTTGCCCAGGCCCTGCACAGCAATGGTCAGACCCTCCAGAGAGTCAGCGCCCAGAGCTACCTTGGCGGTTGCCTTAATGCCCTGCCACACGCCGCGGGCGGTGAAGGGGGAGGGGTCGCCGCTGTTCTGGGGCAGACCGCAGATATGATTGGTCTTGCGCAGCATTACCAATGCGTCGTCGCAGGTGGTGTTAACGTCCTCTGCGGTGATGTAGTCGCCGCCCAGGTTGTTCACAGCTTCGCCGAAGGCCTCAAACATAGCCTCGGTCTTCTGGGAGGGGTCAGCGATGATAACGCCCTTGCCGCCGCCGTGGGGCAGACCGGCTACGGCGTTCTTGTGGGACATGCCCCGGGACAGCCGCAGAACGTCAAACAGCGCATCGTCGTAGGATGCGTAGGGGAACAGACGGCAGCCGCCGATGGCGGGACCCAGGTTGGTGTTATGAACGGCGATAATGGCCTTTAAACCAGCCTTTTCGTTGTTGATAAACAGGACTTTCTCATGACGGTAGTTGCTCATTTCGGTCATTGCATTCATAGTAGTTTCCTCCTTGATTTTATATTCGGTACGATTCCGGCGCTCTGTCTTGCAGCACCGGCAGGGTACGGCGAATGTCTTGTAAAATGTTCGGGTTGCATTCCCCGAGGATTTGGGTGTCGTCTGCAGCGGCCTTGGTCAGAATTTCTCCCAGCGGGCTGACAATCAGCGAGCCGCCAAGGGCGTTGCAGCACAGGGAAAAGGCTTGATTCTCCACGCCGCGGGCGGCGGTGAGCAGCTGCATTTGGCAGATCCGTTCCTCCGGCCACTGGGCCACGGTGAACAGAATGTCCACACCGGACAGGGCCAGGCTGCGGGCCAGCTCCGGAAAACGCAAATCGTAGCAAATCATTATGCCGCAGCGGACACCGTCCAGGGAAAAGGTGCAAAGACGGTTGCCTTTTTCGTAGTAGCAATGCTCCTGCATGGGGGTGAACAGGTGAATTTTGTCGTAGCTTGCGATGCAGTGTCCGTTTCGGTCGAATACGAAAGCGGTGTTGTAAAGCTTGCCGCCGCGCTGGTTAGAGATGCTGCCGGCAACGATATTCACATGATGCTTTTTCGCCAGAGCGCCAAGGGCCTGCTTAACGCACTGCTCCTGGTGTTGGCACAGGGAGACCAAATTGTCCCTGGGGAAGAACCCGGTGTTCCAGGTCTCCGGCAGGACGATGACGTCCGGGGCCTGGGCCATAGCCTTTTCCACCTGGGCGCAGACACGGGAAAGGTTTTCCTCCGGCTGGCCCATCAGGGACTTTATCTGCAGGCAGGCCACCCTCATGGGGCAAAATCCTTACCCAGCGCCAGAGCCTTTTGATTCAGCTCCACCAGTTGGGCCTTCTTGGGCGGTACCAGCTTGGCGACCACCTCGTCAGTGCCGTCAAAGGACAGCTCCGGGTGATTTTCCAGCACAGAGCCCACAATAATCATGTTGGCAAGGGTGGAAATGCCGTTTTCCTTTGCTATCTGGGTGGCGGGAATGTAAAATACCTGCACGTCGGTACGGGACACCTTGGCGGTAACCAAAGAGCTGTCCACATAAATCTGTCCACCGGGGACAACGGTGTCCACATATTTTTGCAAAGAGGGCAGATTCATGGCAATCAGCACGTCCGGCGCGGTGATAATGGGACTGCCTACGGGGGTCTCGGAAAGAATCACATTGCAATTGGCGGTGCCGCCGCGCATTTCCGGTCCGTAAGAGGGAAGCCAAGAAACCTGCAAATCCTCGTTCAAGCCCTTGTAGGCCAGGAATTTACCGGCAAACAGAATGCCCTGACCGCCGAAGCCGGCAATCAAAATCTGGGTTGTTTTCATATCAAGCAGTGGGGAATCGACCCACGATAGCCCCACATCCGTCCTTTCGTTTGTATTTTTCCTTATCTTCCTCGGCTTGCGTTAGCAAGCTCTCGTCATCTGCGCAAAACTCCAAATCAAAAATCCAGGATGTGGGGTGCTACGCAGTTTTCGGGGAGCAGCTTTTTGACAAGACAAGGAAAAGCACGCAGGGAATACCCATTGGTATTGGCAAGGGGTTTTCCGCAGTATTGGCGGAAAGCTGCCCCTGCAAACCTACCGGGGGTCGGTTCCCCACTGCTTAGGCCTCCTTTGCGGCAGTCCGGTCCTTGTAAACGCCGATGGGGTAGTAAGGAAGCATATCGCTTTCCACCCAGGCAAGGGCCTGCTGGGGAGTCATGCCCCAGTTGGTAGGACAGGCGGAAACCACCTCGATGAGGTTAAAGCCCTTGTTGTCGATTTGGTTTTGGAAGGCCTTTTTAATTGCCTTTTTGGCTTGGTTTACATTTTTTACATTGTTCACGGCTACCCGGGCGATGAACTCCGGACCTTCCAGGGTGGAGAGCATTTCACACACCTTAATGGGCCAGCCGCAGTGATTCACATCTCTGCCGTAGGGAGAGGTCTGGGTAACCTGGCCGGGCAGGGAGGTGGGGGCCATCTGGCCGCCGGTCATGCCGTAAATGGCGTTGTTGACAAAAATCACGGTGATATTTTCGTTTCTGGCGGCGGCGTGAACGGTTTCCGCCATGCCGATGGAGGCAAGGTCGCCGTCGCCCTGGTAGGTAAACACAATGTTCTCCGGACGGCAGCGCTTAATGCCGGTGGCAACCGCAGGGGCTCTGCCGTGGGCGGCTTCAATCATGTCGCAGTTGAAATAGTCATAGGCCATAACCGCGCAGCCCACAGGAGCGACGCCGATGGTTTTGCCTTCAATACCCAGCTCATCAATGGCCTCAGCCACCAGCCGGTGGATGATACCGTGGGGACAGCCGGGGCAATAGTGCAGAGGAATGTCTGCCAGGGATTTGGGTTTTTGGAATACGACTGCCATATCAGAACACTCCTTTCTGGGCGTTACGGATGCTTTCCAGCACCTCGTCGGGGCTGGGAATCATACCGCCGCAGCGGCTGCACAGAGCCACGGGACGCTTGCAGCCGGAATACAGCCGCACGTCCTCAATCATCTGGCCCATGCTCAATTCCACGCTAATGAAGCCCTTGACCTTTTCTGCAGCGGCGGCCAGCGCCTTTTTGGGGAAGGGCCACAGGGTGATGGGACGGATAAGACCGACCTTAATACCTTCGTTTCGGGCGGAAACAACGGCGTTCTTCGCCACACGGGAGGCAATGCCGAAGGCAACCACGCAGATGTCTGCGTCCTCCATCATGAATTCCTCCCACATGGGCTCATTTTCCTCAACAATTTGATAGCGCTGATACCGCTGGATATTCTTGACCTCCAGCTCGTCGGGCTTTAAGTACAGGGAGTTGACGATGTTGTGGGGGCGCTGGCAGTTGGTGCCGGTAAGGGCCCAGGGCTTTTCGTAAACCGCAGGCTCCACATCTTCAAAGGAGATGGGCTCCATCATCTGTCCGATGGTGCCGTCTGCCAGAATCATGGAGGTCATTAAGTATTTGTCTGCCAAATCGAAGCCCTTGATGGTCAGGCTGGCCATTTCCTGCACGGAGGCAGGGGCAAGGACAATCATGCGGTAGTCTCCGTGGCCGCCGCCCTTGGTGGCCTGGAAATAGTCCGACTGGGAGGGTTGAATACCGCCCAGGCCCGGGCCGCCCCGTTGGACATTAACAACCAGCGCGGGCACATCGGAGCCGGCAATATAGCTCAAGCCCTCTGCCTTCAGAGAAATTCCGGGGCTGCTGGAGGAGGTCATTACCCGCATACCGGCGGCAGCGGCGCCGTAGACCATATTAATGGAAGCAATTTCGCTTTCTGCCTGCAAAAATACGCCCCCGATTTTGGGCATTTTCTTTGCCATGTAAGCGGCAATTTCCGTCTGGGGGGTGATGGGATAACCGAAATAGTGGCGGCAGCCGGCACGAATGGCTGCCTCGGCAATGGCTTCATTGCCTTTCATCAAAATGCGTTCCGCCATAATAGCCTCCTTACTTTTCCACGGTAATGATGCAGTCGGGGCACATGGTGGCGCAGAACGCGCAGCCGATGCACAGCTCCGGCGCAGTCATAACCGCGGGAGAATAGCCTTTTTTGTTGATTTTATCTGCGGCAATGGCCAGGCAGCCCTTCGGACAGGCGTCTACACACAGTCCGCAGCCTTTACACAAATCCGTGTTGAAGGTGAGTTTTGCCATAGAGAATCCTCCTTGATTTGTTACTCACTTCTGTATGGGTAACGCAAAATATTTTTCCTGCAGGTGCAGGGGCAGTACATTGGGTATTTTCAGGCCTTCCGCCACAGAAGCTTCCGCGGCTGTGAGCCAGAGGGGAAGCCCGGAAAGGCGGCAGAGCGCTTCTACATAGGAAAAGGAGTGTTCCACCGTTTGGACAGTGGTTTCCTCTGCCAGATTGGAGTTGTTGACGATGCAGGTAAAGGGCAGGCCGCAGGCGCTTTCGATTTCCCGCATGGTTTCCAGCGCTTCCTCCGGTGTTCGGGTGAGGGGACGGTAGCAGTTGGCCACAAAGACCATACGGTAATCGTTTTCTGCCAATATGTAAGGGGTGTAGCGTCCCAGGGCGTAGGCGCCCCGATCGTCGCCGCCGATGTCCATAATGCCGTAGCAGGCTTTGTCCTGCACCAGACGGTAGTTTTCTGCCGGCAGGGCGGGCAAATCCACATTGGAGTTGGCATATTGGGGGGAAATCAGCTCCACCCCGGCGCTTTTCAGCACATTGGCGCTGTCAGCGGTGCGAAAATACGGATTGACAATATCCAAATCTCCGATGACTACCGGTTTGTTTTCTTTTGCCAGCAGCAGGGCGTAATTCACGGCAAGGTTGGTTTTTCCGCTGCCGTAATGCCCGGCAAACAAGGTCAGTCGTTTGTGTTCCATGGTTTATAGCTGCTTTCTGATAATCTTGCCGCTGGTGGTTTTGGGAAGGGATTCCTTAAATTCCACAATGCGGGGGTATTTGTAGGGGGCGGTGCGGCTCTTGACGTAGTCCTGAATCTGCTTTTTCAGTTCGTCTGTGCCCTTGAAATCCTTCACCAGCACGATGCTGGCCTTAACCACCTGTCCTCTGACCTCGTCGGGAGCGGCGGATACGCCGCATTCCAGTACATAGGGCAGCTCCATAATCACGTTTTCGATTTCGAAAGGTCCGATGCGGTAGCCGGAGGATTTAATCACATCATCGGCCCGGCCCACATACCAGTAGAAGCCGTCCTCGTCCTTCCAGGCCAAATCTCCCGTGTGGTAGAAGCCGTCCCGCCAGGTTTCCTTGGTAACCTCGTCGTTACCCTCGTAAGCATAGGCAAGACCGCAGGGCAGCCCCTTGGAGATGTCAATACAAATTTCACCGGTCTCACCGGCGTCCACAGGATTGCCGTCGGTGTCTAATAGCTGCACGTTATACAGCGGGACCGGCTTGCCCATAGAGCCCAGCTTGTGGGAGGAACCCGCCAGATTACCGATGATGAGGGTGCTTTCGGACTGACCGAAGCCCTCCATAATATCAAGACCTGTTGCCTTCTGGAACTGGCGGTAGACCTCTGGATTCAGCGCTTCGCCTGCGGTGGAGGCGTGCTGAATGGAGGAAAGGTCGAACCGGCTCAAATCCTGCTTGGCAAGCATTCGGTACATGGTTGGGGGCGCGCAGAAGGTGGTAATGCCATACTGCGCAAACTTGGGAAGGATTTTCTCCGCGTCAAAACGGTCAAAGTCGTAAACAAACAGACCCGCCTCACACAGCCACTGACCGTAGAGCTTGCCCCACATGGACTTTGCCCAGCCGGTGTCGGAGATGGTCAGGTGCAGACCGTCGGGGCGGACACCATGCCAGTATTTAGCAGTGATGAAGTGGCCCAGCGGGTATTTGTAATTGTGAGCAGCCAGTTTGGGATAGCCGGAAGTTCCGCTGGTGAAGAACATCAGCATGGGTTCATCACCGCAGGGGGCATCCTCAGCACGGGGGAAACGGCTGCTATACATGGCGTATTCTTCATTGAAATCGTGCCAGCCGTCCTTTTTGCCACCCACCAGAATCTTGTGGGCAAGGCTGGGGGCTTGCTTGGCGGCTTCCTCCACCGCATTGGCGGTGTCGCCGTCGGCGGTGCATAGAATGGCTTTCACGTTTGCCGCCTGGAAACGGTAGGCAAAGTCCTTGGTAAGCAGCTGATTGGTGGCGGGGATTGCAACAGCGCCCAGCTTGTGCAGACCCAGAACGGCGAACCAGAACTGGTAGTGGCGCTTTAACACCAGCATCACCCGGTCGCCCCGCTTGATGCCCATGGCTTTGAAATAGTTGGCAGCCCGGGCGGATTCCTTCTTCATATCCTGGAAGGTGAAGGTGCGCTCCGTGCCGTCGCCGCTGATATGGAGCATGGCACGGCGGTCGGGCTTGGTTCTGCCCAGGGCGTCAATCACGTCAAAGGCGAAATTGAATTTGTCCTCGTTTTGGAAGGCAATGGCGGTCAAATTGCCCTGGGCGTCCTCAGTGGGGACAATAAAATCGTGGTAGATACGCCGCTCGGGGTCCAAACTCTGCTGTTTGGAAGCGGGGGTTGCCACGGCGGCTGCCTGCTCGTTTTCACGGGCGGCGGAATTGTTCAGCACGATGGCGTAGAAGGTGCAGTTCTCCCCGCCAACGGCAATCATACCGTGGGGGGTGGCGGAATCGTAGTAAATACAGTCGCCGGCGTGGAGGATTTCCGTATTGCCGCCAATCTGAATTTTCATGGTGCCGGAAATGACGATATCACACTCCTGCCCCACGTGGGTGGTCAGGGCAATGTCCTCCTGCTCTGCGCCGGGGCGGTAAGAAAGCTCCATGTAAAGGGGCAGGGCAATGCGGTTGCGGAAGTCTGCCGCCAGGTTGTAGCCCACCATGTGGTGCGCTTCTTCAATCCGCTGTCCTTCGCCCTTGCGGGTCAGGGCATAGGACCGAAGCTTGGCACTGCGGCCCTCCAGCAGGTCAGAAAAGTCAATGCCGAAAATCAGCACGCAGCGGTACATAAATGCGATATTCATGTTTCGGCTGCCGTTTTCATACTGGAGATATTCTTCCACAGAAACGTCGGTACGCTGGGCCATCTCCTCAACGGAGAAACCGCTGATTTGCCGCAGCTCCCGGATACGGGCAGCGACCTCTTGAATTTTATAATCCATGCCTGTCATTGTCTGTTCCATGTTACACCTCTTAAAAAGCAAAAAGCCCGTCTCAAAGATAGATTCCTTGAGACGAGCCGTAAAAACCAACCCGCGGTACCACTCAAATTGCAGAAGCCTTACAGCTTACTGCCACTTATCGGGCGCTGACACGCCCTAAGCATTTACGCAGCTGACGCGTGGAGGGTCTACCGGCGCAATAAGCGCGTTCTTCCTCCCGGCTCCGGAGGGACGTTCCTCTGCTGCTGCCATGGCTTGCACCGACCGCCAATTCTCTGAGGCAGATTTTACAGAGGCTTTGCTCCATCATAGCCTTTATGATAGGAAATCATATCACTTTTCTATATGGTTGTCAATAGTTTTTGGGGGAGCTTACAGCTTGTTGCGCATGATTTTGCCACTGATGGTCTTGGGCAGCTCCTTGCGGAATTCCACGATTCTGGGGTACTTGTAGGGGGCGGTATGCTGCTTGACGTAGGTCTGGATTTCCTTCTTCAGCTCCTCGGTGCCTTCCGTGCCGGGTACCAGCACGATACAGGCTTTAACCACTTGGCCGCGAACCTCGTCCGGGGCGGCGCAGACACCGCATTCCAGCACATAGGGCAATTCCATAATGGTGCTTTCGATTTCGAAGGGTCCGATGCGGTAGCCGGAGGATTTGATCACATCGTCTGCCCGACCCACATACCAGAAATAGCCGTCCTCATCCCGCCAGGCAAGGTCGCCGGTATGGTACATACCGTCATGCCACACTGCGTCGGTGGCTTCCTGATTGCGGTAGTAGCCCAAAAATACGCCGCAGGTTGCCTTGGGATCGGTGCGAATGACAATCTCGCCGTTGACACCGTCGGCCACTGGATTTCCCTCGGTGTCCACCAGGTCAATGCCGTAACCGGGCACAGGCTTACCCATAGCGCCGGGCTTGAGTATGGTGCCCAGAAGGTTTGCGATGCCCAGTGTCATTTCCGTCTGGCCGAAGCCCTCTGCAATCCGCAGACCGGTGGCTTTTTCGAACTGATAATAGACCTCCGGGTTCAGGGCCTCGCCTGCAGTGGTGGCGTGGCGAATGGCGGAAAGGTCATACTTGCTCAAATCCTGCTTGATGAGCATACGGTACATGGTCGGGGGCGCGCAGAAGGTGGTGATGTTGTATTTTGCGAACATGGGAAGAATCTTCTCTGCGTCAAACCGGTCAAAATCGTAGGTAAATACTGCGCCCTCGCAGAGCCACTGGCCGTAAAGCTTGCCCCACAGAGCCTTGCCCCAGCCGGTCTCGGAAATGGTAAAGTGCAGGCCGTCCCGCCGGCACAGATGCCAATACTTGGCGGTAACATAGTGCCCAAGGGCGTATTTATAGCTGTGCATTGCCATCTTGGGATAGCCGGTGGTGCCGGAGGTGAAGAGCATCAGCATGGGATCGGAGCCGCAGGGAGCGTCCTCGGAGCGGGTGTAGCGGCGGCTGAACAGGCCAAATTCCTCGTCGTAGCAGTGCCAGCCCTCCCGGCTTCCGTTTACAATGACCTTGGTAAGGGGCTTGCCCCAGACCTTTTCTGCCAGCTCCACCTGGTGGGCGGTATCGCCATCGGCGGTACACAGCACCGCGCTGACGTCTGCCGCCTGGAAGCGGTAGGTAAAATCGTGCTCCACAAGCTGATTGGTGGCGGGAATGGCGATGGCGCCCAGCTTGTGCAGGCCCAGAATGGCAAACCAGAACTGGTAATGGCGCTTCAGCACCAGCATTACCCGGTCGCCCCGCTTGATGCCCAGGGATTTGAAGTAATTGGCGCTCTGGGAAGATGCGTCCTTAATATCCTTAAAGGTAAAGCGCCGCTCGGTCATATCGCCCCCGATGTGGACCATGGCCAGCTTATCCGGCTCACGGCGGGCAATGGCATCTACGGTATCAAAGGCGAAGTTATACTGCTCCTCGTCCATAAAGCGGATATCGGTCAGAGCGCCCCGTTCGTCCTCGGTGGTTTGGATAAACTTTTCGCAGAGCAGGGGCTTTGCGTCCTTGCCGGAGGTGGTTTCGATGTACAGCGGCTGGTCGGTGGTTTCGTCTGCCATAATCATGGCAAGGAACACGCAATCCTGCCCGTCGATGGCAATCATGCCGTGGGGAGTGGAGGATTTGTAGAAGATGCTGTCGCCCTCCCGCAGGACCTCCTCATGGTCGCCCACCTTGATGCGCATAGCGCCCTTGATTACCAGGTCAAATTCCTGACCGGTGTGGGTGGTGGTGTGAATGGGCATATCCTGAAGCTCCTGGGAATACTGATAGGTTACCCAGTAGGGGGTGGCAAGCTTCTGACGGAACATGGGGGCCATATCCTGAATGGTGATGCCGTCCTCGCTGGCGGTTACCAGACCTTTGCCTCTGCGGGTAACGGTATATCCGGAGAGCTTGGCGCTGTGGCCTTCCAGAAGGTCGGTGATTTCCAGCCCGAACACCTTGGCACACTTATGCATGAAGGTAAAGGGCAGGTCGATGGAGCCGGACTCATACTGACGGTAGGTCTGTTCGTCCACCTCGGTCAAGTCCGCCATTTTTTGTATGCTGTAGCCCAGAATCTGGCGCATTTCACGAATACGCAGAGCAATCTCCTGAAGCTGATTTGCTGTAGATTGATTGGTCATGAAGCTATCCTCCCAAAAGCAAAAAATCGTCTCAAGAACATTCTTGAGACGAGTAAACGTTACCCGCGGTACCACTCAAATTGCAGCGCGCGCTGCCACCTCAGATGCTGACACATCGTATCCCTTAACGCGGGAACACGGGGGCGCCTGGCACAAAATGCTCGGCGCTCCGGCTCGGAAGTGATGGGCACTCCGGCTGGAAACCATCGGCTCGCACCGACCACCGACTCTCTGAAGGTTTCCTCTGCCTGACCGTCTTCGTCATAGCTTTTTCTCAGTATCACACATACTGTATCATGTCCGTCAGCAAAAGTCAAATGTTTTTCTGACAAAGAATTTTGTTTTTTGCCCTTCCGTTTTGTGCAATATCGCAATTTTGAAATTTTTTATTGACAAAACAGGGCATTTATGATTAAATGCATACATAATATTAAAGACGATGACGGAAAAAAGCCCTTTTCCAATGTTCCAGAGAGCCGACGGTTGGTGGGAGTCGGTGCGGCGGGTTTGGGCGGTCTGATTCCTGAGTCGGTGCTGTAAACGCCTTGGGTTAGTAATGGCACCCGGCTGCCCCCGTTACGGGCTGGGCCTTGTTGGAGGTCAAGAGGGATTTTCCCGCTGGGGAAATAATCAGGGTGGTACCGCGAAGCAATTTCGTCCCTGAGGTCATGGTTATGACCTTAGGGGCTTTTTTTATGGTAAGGAGTTGTGCGCAATGAAGCAAATTAGAATCTGTGATGTTACCATGAAGGCAGAGGGGGCAGCATTGTCCTTTCGGGAAAAAATTGAGTTAGCCAAGCTGCTGGACAGCTTGGGTGTAGATGTTATGGAATTGGAGGCTGTGGGCCAGTCCAGAACTGATGTGCTGCGGGTAAAATCCATTGCCACGGCAGTTTCCGGCAGTATCCTGGCTGTGCCTGTGGGGCTGGAGGAAGATAGCATTCAACGAACCTGGGAGGCCTTAAAGCAGGCCAAGCGTCCCAGATTGCAGGTGTGCGCGCCGGTAAGCTCGGTGCAAATGGAGTATCTGTACCACAAAAAGGCAGATGCCATGAAAGAAGCGGTGGTAAAAAGCATTGCCTTCTGCAGCAGTTTGTGCGACGAAGTAGAGTTTGTTGCCCAGGACGCCACCCGTGGGGAAGCGGGATTCCTGACGGGAATGCTGCAGGCCGCAGTGGAGGCAGGCGCTACCACGGTAACCGTGGAGGACTCTGCCGGGACCATGCTGCCGGAGGAATTTGCCGCCTTTTTGCAGGAGCTTATCCAGGCGGTACCGGAGCTGAACAAGGTGTGCCTGGGCGTTTGCTGCAGCAACAGCCTGTTTCTGGCAGATGCCTGCACCGTGGCCGCCGTGGCCGCAGGAGCAGGGGAAATCAAGGCCGCCGCATGGGGCACACAAAGCGGCAACCTTGCCAGTGTTGCCCGGATTTTCTCTGCCCGGGGAGCCTCTTTGGGAGCGGGCTGCTCCCTGCAGGTGGCCCAGGCAGGTCGGATTTTGGAGCAAATCAACGGCCTGTTCCGTGGGGATAGAAAGAGAACGGTGTCCTTTGACGGCGCCCATCAGGAGGAAAATGACCTGTTTTTGACTGCCCATGATGACATGGCATCTGTGCTTCAGGCAGTGGCCCGACTGGGGTACGACCTGTCCGAGGAGGATAAGGGCCGGGTCTACGACGCCTTTTGCGCCATTGCAGCCAAGAAGGAAAAGGTGGACATTCGGGAGCTGGAGGCCATTGTGGCTTCCGCCGCCATGCAGGTGCCTGCCACCTATCGGCTGGAAACCTACGACATTCACGCCTCCAACACCATTACCTCCTCTGCCCACCTGAAGCTGTGGAAGGACGGCAAGATACTGGAGGGCATCTGCCTGGGCGACGGCCCCATCGATGCGGCGTTTCTGGCCATTGAGCAGATTACCGGCAGACATTATGAACTGGACGATTTCCAGATTCAGGCGGTTACCGAGGGCCGGGAGGCCATGGGTCAGACCATTGTTCGCCTGCGCTCCGAGGGCAAGCTCTATTCTGGCAGGGGCATCAGCACGGACATTGTCTGCGCCAGTATCTACGCCTATTTAAATGCCCTGAATAAAATTGTTTACGAGGAGGAGGAAGCATGAATCTTTCCTTTTCCACCCGTGGCTGGCAGGATATGTCCTGGGAGGATATGCTGGACACGGCGGCAGAAATGGGCTTTTCCGGAGTAGAAGTCTACAATCTGCCGAATTTTGAAAGCTTGACCGGTCGCGGCGGCCCCTTCCACCAATACCAAACTGCCGCAACGGTGCGCCAGCTACGGGATAAGAAGCTGCAAATTCCCTGTCTGGACACCTCTTGGGACTTGTCCAGCCCGGACTCCAATCCGGACAGCCTGAAGGCTGTGGTGGAAGCGGCCTACAATGTCCGCGTACCCTATGTGGCCGTATGCGCCCTGACGGAAAATGACCCGCTGGTGCAGGCCAATCTTACCTGCCTGTTGCCCCTGCTTCGGGAAAAGGGGGTAACCCTGCTGCTGAAAACCAGCGGCATCTATGCCGACACTGCCCGTCTGCGGCGGCTGCTGGACAGCTTTGCCCGGGATGAGCTGGCGGTGCTGTGGGATGTGCATCACCCTTACCGGGACAATGGGGAAAGCGGCGATACCACCATTAAAAATCTGGGGGATTATGTCCGCCATGTCCATCTGCGGGATTCCGACGATGAGGGAAACTATCAGCTCATCGGAGAGGGCAGCATGCCCATAGGGGAATTTATGCGGGCGCTGTCCTCGGTGAACTACCACGGATATCTTTCCCTGGAATGGAAGCCCCAATGGCTGACGGATTTGCAGGACAGAGAGGTGATTTTTCCCTACTTTGTCAACTACATGGGCCAGTTTGAAAATCCCCGGGGCAAGAAAAAGAGCCTGTATTTCAATCACGACGGCACGGGACAGTATGTGTGGAAAAAGGACGAACTCATTGACCTGACCTTTTCCCAGGTGCTGGACAAAATGGTGGAGGAGTTCCCCGACCAGTATGCTTTCAAGTACACCACGCTGGACTATACCCGCACCTATCGCCAGTTCCGGGAGGACGTGGATACCTTTGCCCGGGCGCTGATTTCCCTGGGGGTAAGGTCGGGCAGCAAGGTGGCGGTCTGGGCCACCAACGTACCCCAGTGGTACATCAGCTTTTGGGCGGCGGCAAAAATCGGCGCAGTGCTGGTAACGGTAAATACCGCTTACAAAAGCCATGAGGCGGAGTACTTGCTGCGCCAGTCCGACACCCACACACTGGTGATGATTGAATCCTGTCTGGATTCCAACTACAGGGAAATCATCAACGAGCTTTGCCCGGAAATTGCCTCTGCCAAGCCCGGGGAGAGCCTGCACTGCCGGCGGCTTCCGTTCCTGCGCAATGTGATTACCGTGGGCTTTAAGCAGCCGGGCTGTCTGACCTTCTCCGAGGCAATGGCCCGGGCAAGCGTGGTCAGCCCCCAGAAACTGCGGGCCATGGCCATGGCGGTGAGACCGGACGATGTGTGCAATATGCAGTACACCTCCGGCACAACCGGCTTCCCCAAGGGCGTTATGCTGACCCACTACAATGTGGTGAACAACGGCAAGTGCATCGGCGACCGCATGGGCCTTTCTACTGCGGACCGCATGATGATTCAGGTGCCGATGTTCCACTGCTTCGGCATGGTGCTTTCCATGACCTCCTCCATGACACACGGGGCGACCCTGTGTCCGTTGCCCTATTTCTCTGCCAAGCAGTCCCTTGCCTGCATCAATCAGGAGAAAATCACCTGCTTTAACGGCGTGCCCACCATGTTTATTGCCATGTTCAATCACCCGGATTACAAAACCACAGATTTTTCCTATATGCGCACCGGCATCATGGCAGGAGCAGGGTGTCCTCCGGAGCTGATGCGCCGGGCGGCACAGCCTGATGAGATGAATATGCGGGGCATCGTCAGTGTCTACGGCCAGACGGAGTCTGCTCCCGGTTCTACCATGTCGGCGTGGACGGACAGCATTGACGTGCGCACAGATACGGTGGGATATGCATTCCCCCACGTTCAGTGTAAAATCATTGACCCGGAAACCGGCGAGGAGGTCGGGCCGGGCATCAACGGCGAATTCTGCTCCCGCGGGTATAATACCATGAAGGGCTACTACAAAATGCCGCAGGCTACTGCCGATACGGTGGACGCCCAGGGGTGGCTCCACTCCGGAGATTTGGCCTGCCGGGACGAGCAGGGCAACTACCGCATTACCGGTCGGCTGAAGGATATGATTATCCGCGGCGGCGAAAATATCTACCCCAAGGAAATCGAAGAATTTATCTACACCCACCCGGCGGTGCGGGATGTGCAGGTAATCGGCGTGCCGGACAAAAAGTACGGCGAAGAAATCATGGCCTGCATCATTCTGAAAGAGCCCGGTACGGTAACGGCAGAGGAAATGACGGCCTACATTGCCAAGAGCATGGCCCGGCACAAGGTGCCCCGGTACATTCGCTTTGTAGACAGCTTCCCCATGAATGCCGCAGGTAAGATTCTCAAATACAAAATGCGGCAGGAAGCCGCGGAAACATTGGGCTTAACGTAAGAAAAATCTGCAACCGATTGGTTGCGGATTTTCTTATTTCCGTTCTTCTACCAGAAGATTGTCGTTGTTTTTTGGCTTTCTTTGCTGGGAAAGCCAGGTGTTCATTACCATGCTGTGGGGAAGAAGCTTTACCAGCCGCACCTGCATACGAATGGGGAAGCCGTGTACGGAGTAGTCCTTTTTGGTTTTGTACAGGTCCTTCAGACCTGTTGCCACCACGTCTTTGGCTTCATACAGGTGGTTATAATACTGCACCTCGTTTTCCGAATTGGTCTGGCAGGCGTGGTTAAAAAACTCCGTCTTAACCCACCCGGGGTTCATGGCCATCATACGAATGCCCCGGCTCTTCAGCTCCCGGTTCATAGCTCGGCTGTAGCTGAGAACAAAGGCCTTGGTAGCACCGTAGGTGGTAATGTAGGGAACGGGCTGAAATGCGGAAAGACTGTCCAGCTGTAAAATGTGGCCGCCTTTTTCCATGTAGGGAAGTACCAGCCGGGTCATCATCACAAGGGCCTTGCAGTTCAGGTCAATCATACGGCCCTCGTCCTGGAGAGAAATTTTGTGGTACGCGCCAAACTTGCCGAAGCCTGCGGCATTTACCAAAAGCTTGACATTGGGCTTTTCCTCCTGCAAAAGCTGGGAAAGGGTTTGGAAGCTGTCGCTTTGGCACAGGTCCAGGGCAATGGGTCGCAGGGGCAGGGAGATTTCCTCCCGCAGGCTTTCCAGCGCGGCGCCCCGCCGGGCGATAGCCCAGATTTCGTCTACGTCTACCCAGCTGCCCAGCTGACGGGCAAACTCCCGTCCCATACCGGAGCTGGCTCCGGTTACAATGGCAATGTTCACAGAAATTCCTCCTTAATGGCTTGCATCAGCGCAGCCTTTTCATTGGGAAGAGCGTCGCATAGCACTTGGGAAAGCAAATAGTCAAGGGCTTTGCCGATGGCCTTTCCCTGTATGCCCAGGGCCAGCAAATCGTTTCCGTTTACTCGCAAATCCTTGATTTGCAGGCAGGTGTTCTCTTCTAAAATGGCGTCGATTTCCCTCTGGATTTGCCCAAAGGGGTAATCCGGGCCGGATACGCCCTTGCTGGTAAAGTCGCACTGCTGCAGCGCAACCAGCTTGCGCATGTTTTCCACGCCCCACCGGCTTAACTGCCGTTTCAGGGTCTTTCGCTCCGGGGAAAGAAGCACCATGTGCTTATCAATCAGAAACACCACCTGCTCCCGCAGGGCAGTGGGCGCTTTCAGCCGATACAGAATTTCCTCCGCCGCCTTGGCGCTCACCTGGGCGTGGCCGTGGAAATGCCCCCGTCCTTCTTCGTCAGGACAGAAGGTTTCCACCTTACCCACGTCATGCAGCAGTGCCGCCCACCGCAATGCCAAATCCTTGGGCGCGGCTTCCACCACGTGAGCGGTGTGGGTGAACACGTCGTAGGCGTGGTGGGGGGAGTGCTGCTGAAAGCCCACGGTGGGGGCAAGCTCCGGAATCACGGCGGTGAGCACAGGGGCAAAGCGGAGCAAATCCTGGGCGGATACCAGGGGGAGGAGTTTACATAACTCATCAAATACCCGCTCCCGGGCCAAATTCTCCATCAGTGGCGCAAGGGAAAACATAGCCTCCCGGGTGCTTTTCTCCAGGGAAAGACCATATCTTACGGCAAAGCGGACACCCCGCAGAATCCGTAGGCTGTCCTCCCGGAAACGGGTTTCGGCATTGCCCACAGCCCGGAGCGCCCGGTTTTGCAAATCCCGTCTGCCGCCAAAGGCGTCGGCATAGCCCCGGGTGGGGGAGTAGGCAATGGCGTTTACGGTAAAATCCCGCCGGGCCAGATCCTGGGCAATGTCCGCAACAAAGCAGACCTGGTCGGGGTGTCGGTTATCCCGGTAACTGCCCTCGGTACGGAAGGTGGTGATTTCCACCACACCCTGGGGCAAAATGACGCCTACAGTGCCGTGCTTTTCTCCTGCGAGAACCAGATTCTTGTCTGCAAACAGGACTTTCATCTGTTCCGGCGTGGCGGCGGTACACAAGTCGTAGTCGTGGGGGATAAGCCCCAGCAGAGCGTCCCGCACACAGCCACCTACGGCGTAGCAGGGGTAGCCGGTGGCTTCCAGCCGATTGAGGCAGAAAAGCACATACTCAGGAAGCATCATGGGGTGGCTCCTCCTGTATGGGGGTTACGTTACAGCCGCCGGACAGCTGCCACACTGCCATACCGAAGTACAACAGGAAATTGCCGCCTCCAATCAAGCATACCAGGCAGAAATACACTGCTGCAAGCCGGAAGAAGGTGTAGCTGCGGCGGGAACCCAAATCGACATCAAAGGCGGTCCGGTGATAGGTTGACAGCAGCAGGCAAATTGTTGCCAGAAGCTGGAAGCAATAATCCGCCAGCTGGGGGTCAGAGCTCCAATGGCGGTATTGATTAATCAGCCGAAACATCAGGCACAGGCACACCACTGCGTGAAGCAGCATAGGCGCACGGCCGCCGGTCCACCGCCGGTAGGCGATATACACCAAAGAGGCGGCGGCGCCCATACCCAGCAGGGAGGCAATCAGCGTAAAGGTGTCTAAATAAGCGCCCCACTCCGTAACAGAGGTAACGGCAAAGCTGACAGCGGCCAAAATACAGCCGATGCCTGCCACGGCGGAGGCAGGAAAGTTGAAAGAATATTTATTTCCCTGCACCAAGCTCCGGCTGCCCAGCAGCAGGACTGCCAGAATCAGGGCAGTTACAACCCAGAGCAGAATCTGCCCGGGGTGGCCGGCTTGCAAATGGCCGGTGGCATCCACTCCGGCGGTGAACAGCCACAGCCGTAGCAATAGCCCCACAGCGCCGGAAATTACGGCAATCAGGGGAAGATATGCAGGTTTCAAAAGCTGTTTCATGGCAACCTCCGAAGGTGTAGAATCATTGCAGGAAATAAAGCACTGCGCTTAATAAGGGCTGGTGCAGCAGGTAAATCCACAGGGAATGCTTGCCGCACAGCCGGAAAAACCGCAAAACGGGGTTTTGGGCGTTGACCTTGGGCAGCAGAGTTTGCCGGTGGCAATACAGGGTTTTTCCCATGGTAGAGCCCAGCAGGAAGAAGCCCAGATAGGGGAGCATGGGGAAGTAATCCGAGGACTGGAAACCCTTCCGGGGCAGCCCCAAGAGGGTCAGATAGCCGTGGCTTAAGCCCGGCAGGGAGAGAAACCACAGTCCCAACAGGGCAAACGCTGCCCCCAGTATGCCCAGAAGCCACACAGGCAGCCTGCGAAACACCGGCCACAAAAGCATACACACACCCAGACAGTGTAGCACGCCGAAGTAGATGATAATGCTTTTCCCTGCCATACCAAACCGGTACATTCCCCAGGTAACCAGGGTGCAGAGCATACCGCAGGCAAAGACCACAGAGCCCCGCTTCACCGAGCGAGAGCCCAGAGTTACGCAAATGCCGGAAAGCAGCAGGAACGCAACGCCGCCCCACTGCTGAACAAAGGCAAACCAGGCGGGAATTTTCCAGCTGACAAGGCGGTACAGCACGGTTACATCATAGACAAAATGGACGGCAATCACACCCAGGATACAAATGCCCCGGAATGCGTCCAATTCCCAAATGCGCTGCTTCATCAGCTGTTCTCCCGGGCGGCTTCCTCTTCCAGAACCCGGTAGGCAACCTTGCCCACCAGCGTCTTAGGAAGCTCGGCGCGGAATTCAATATCTCTGGGCATGGCGTATTTGGCAATAAACTCCGAGGCGTAGGAGAGAATCTCCTGCTTCAGCTCCTCTGTAGGTTCAATGCCGGGCATGGGGACGATATAGGCCTTGATTCTGGCGCCCCGATATTCGTCCTTTACGCCGATGACACAGGACAGCAGAACCTTTTCGTGTCCGTCCAGAACGTTCTCCAGCTGGGAGGGGTAGACGTTATAGCCGGAGGTAACAATCATTCTCTTAAGCCGTTGACGGAAGTAGACAAAGCCGTCCTCGTCCATGTGGCCAAGGTCTCCGGTGTGCAGCCAGATACGGCCGTCGCCGTGTTGGCGCAGGGTATTGGCGGTTTCCTCGGGCTGGTCCATGTAGCCCAGCATCACAGTGGGGCCGGACAGGCAGATTTCGCCCTCGGTATTGGCTTCCACTTCCTCGGTGGTGCCGGGCTTGACGATTTTGTAGAAGGTGTCGGGGAAGGGAACGCCGATGGAACCGCTGCGGGCGTAATCCTTGGGGGTGAGGCAGGAGGCAGTAACACATTCCGTAGTGCCATAGCCCTCCCGGATTTGCTGGGAGCAGTTGTGTTCCCTCAGGAAGGCGTCCACCTTCTTTTTCAGCTCCGGACTGAGGCTGTCGCCACCGGAGAAAATACCCTTCAGGAAGCTCAAGTCCACGCCCTGCAAATCCTCTGCCCGCAGAAGGGCCTCAAACAGGGTGGGTACACCGGGAATCAAATTGGGCTTCTGTTTTTTCAGGGTGTCGGCATAGACCTTAATGCTAAACTGGGGTACCAGAATGCAGGTAGCTCCGCCAATAAGGGCGGTGTGGATGCCCACGCCCAGACCGAAGCCGTGGAACACGGGCATAATGGACAGCATTTTCATACCTGCCACACTGGGGTAGCCGGAGGCGGCGATGGTCTGAAGGCCCAGGGCATTGAAATTCAGGTTGGACAGCATAATTCCCTTGGTGGTGCCGGTGGTGCCGCCGGAATAAAGGATAGCGCCGCAGTCGTCAAACTTGCCGTCGTCCTTGGGAAGCTTGGTGCCCGTGCCGGCAGCAACCATGTCCTTCCACAGTGTGTAGCCGGTTTTGGGCAGGCCTTTGCCCGCTTTTCCCGCCGGGGTAAGGGGGAACAATACATTCAGGGGGAAGGGCAGCTCGTCTGCGATTTTGGCAATTAAAATGGTAACCGGCTGCTCCAGCTTGTCCTGAATGGAAGCAACCTTGGTATAAAACTGGTCCAATGTCAGAATTGCCTTACTGTGGGATACATTTAAGTAGAAGGCAATTTCCGTGGCGGCGGACAGGGGGTGAATCATGTTGGGAACAGCCCCGATTCGATTGAGAGCATAGAAGCAGTCCAGCGCCTGGGGGGTATTTGCCATGCAAATGGTAACCCGGTCGCCCTTTTGAATGCCCATGCGAACCAGACCTCTGGCGGCGGCATCAATGCGCTTCATGAAAGCGGCATAGGTGGTTTCCTTACCCATGAAAACATAGGCGTTGTTCTGGGGATACTGCTTGGCGGTGTCGGAAAGCAGCTGATACATGGTTTTTCTGGGGTAGTCGATGGTATGGGGTGTGTTGCCGTAGAAGGCAAGCCAGGGCGCGGTTACGGATAAGCCCATAGATATATCTTTCCTTTCCTGGGTTATTTATACACAACTATATATTATATCAGTTGGAAAAGGGAATTTCTAGTCCCAATATAACCCCTTTGCGTAAAATTGGACTTGTTTCTGGGGAACTTTGCCTGTATAATAAAGGGAAAAACAGGCAACGGGAGGGAATTTGGAATGTTATTGGTCGCAATTGCGCTGTTAAGCGCAGTGGCTGGCGTTTGGATTTGCACTGTATCCGGGGCACTGGAAGGGTTGCTGGGCTTTTTGTGGCTGATACCGGCCTTTGCCGGAAGCTTCCTGGTGCTGGCGCTTTTGGCGTTTTTGTTCTTTTGGCTGATGTGCCAGCTGGTGGATTTGAAAAAGCCCCAGGAGGAGGACAGCCGGTTTTACCGAACGATGATGCACCTGTATGTGGATGCGGTTTTGCCTCTTGCCCAGGTGAAAATCCGCACCCGCGGCCTGGAGCAGACTCCGGAATCCGGCCGCTTTTTGTTGGTGTGCAACCATCGGGATAACATTGACCCCGCCTTTTTGCTCACCTGCTTCCGGAAAAGTCAGCTTGCGTTCATTTCCAAGCGGGAGGTGCAGCAGTTTTTCCTGGTGGGCAAGCTGATGCACAAGATTCTCTGCCAGCCCATCAACCGGGAAAATGACAAGGAAGCGCTAAAGACCATTCTCAAGTGTATCCAGATCATCAAAGAAGATAAGGCCTCCATCGCGGTTTTCCCCGAGGGCTATATACATCCGGACCGCAAGCTGCACCATTTCCGCTCCGGCGTATTTAAGATCGCCACCAAGACGAAGGCGCCCATTGTGGTCTGCACCCTGCGGGGCTCCCACGAGGCTCTGCCCCGGGCGCTGAAGCTGCAGCCCAGTGAGGTAGAGCTGCGGCTGCTGAAGGTTATTCAGCCGGAGGAATATGCCCAGCTGTCCACGGTGGAATTGGGGGAACAAATCTACCGCATGATGGCCGACGATCTGGGTCCGGAGCTGGTCTCGCAGGAAGAAGCATAAATTTTGGTTTATGAGGCAGCTTCTCCGGCTTTGCTCGGGCTGACAGGTACTTTATAAGATTTGCAAACTGCGATATAAACTGAAAATTGCATAACCACTTGATTTAGCGCAGGAACTACATTATAATATACAACCAAGAACAATAACCCAATACGGGGAGGAAATACACATGAAAAACAGCGAAAAGACACTGGATATGATCGTAAACCTTTGCAAGAGCCGCGGCTACGTCTATGCCGGCTCTGAAATTTACGGCGGCCTCGCCAATTCCTGGGACTATGGCCCTCTGGGCGTGGAGTTCAAGAACAACGTCAAAAAGGCATGGCTGAAGAAATTCGTGCAGGAAAGTGAATACAATGTCGGCCTGGATGCCGCCATTATCATGAACCCCACCACTTGGGTTACCACTGGCCACGTGGGTTCTTTTTCTGACCCTCTGGTGGACTGCAAGGGCTGTGGCAGCCGTCAGCGCGCCGACCAGTTGATTTCCGCCTCCGAAAGCGGTAAGGGCGTCAATGTCGACGCCATGGATACTGACCAGATGAACGATTTCATCGCCGACCATGAGGATGTGGTCTGCCCGGTTTGCGGCAAGCATCACTTTACCTCTATCCGGAATTTCAACCTGATGTTCCAGACCAAGATTGGCGTTACCGAGGACTCCTCCTCCGTGGCCTACCTGCGGCCTGAAACTGCACAGGGCATCTTTGTCAACTTTGCTAACATTCAGCGCACCACCCGGAAGAAGCTGCCCTTCGGTGTCTGCCAGGTGGGCAAGGCTTTCCGCAACGAAATCACCCCCGGCAACTTTACCTTCCGCACCAGAGAGTTTGAGCAGATGGAGTGTGAGTTCTTCTGCCAACCCGGCACGGATTTGGAGTGGTTCGCTTACTGGAAGGACTATTGCGTAAACTGGCTCACCAGCCTGGGCATCAAGAAGGAAAGTCTGCGCCTGCGGGACCATGACCCTGCAGAGCTGGCGTTCTATTCCCGGGCTACCACAGATATCGAGTATCAGTTCCCCTTCGGTAATGGCTGGGGTGAGCTGTGGGGCATTGCTGACCGTACCAACTATGACCTGGGCCGCCATCAGGAGGCCTCCGGCAAGAGCCTGGAATACTACGACCAAGAGAAGAATGAGCACTATATCCCCTATGTCATCGAGCCCAGCCTGGGCTGCGACCGTGTGGCGCTGGCATTTTTGTGTGAGGCCTACGACGAGGAGGTTGTGGGACAGGATAAAAACGGCAAGGACGATGTGCGCACCGTACTGCGACTGCATCCCTATCTTGCTCCTTTCAAGGCTGCGGTTCTGCCCTTGAGCAAGAAGCTTTCTCCCAAGGCCGAGGAGATTTACAAGATGCTGAAAAAGGATTTCATGGTGGACTTTGACGATGCCGGTTCTATCGGCAAGCGGTACCGCCGGGAGGACGAAATCGGCACACCTCTGTGCATTACCGTGGATTTCCAGACCGTGGGCGACGAGAATACCCCTGCAGACAACTGCGTTACCGTCCGGGACAGAGATACCATGGAGCAGGTGCGGGTGCCTATCTCCGAGCTGAAGGCCTACATTGCGGAAAAATGCGATTTTTAATGGCGTCTGAAGGTTAATTATTATAATGTATAAAACCGCCCCCTTGTGGGGCGGTTTTTGCGGCAAAAATAAATGAATTTGTATAATTTGGCAACCCCGGGGCAATACTCCTTTCAAAAGGAGGGAAGCATATGAAATTACGGGACATTATGAGCAAGTCTGTCATTCAAATTCACCCGGAGGAATCCGTGGCGGTGGCCGCAAGGGCTCTGGCGCGGCACAACATTGGGGCACTGCCTGTGTGCAATGACAGAGGGCAGCTTTTGGGCATGGTAACCGACCGGGATTTGGTAACCAGATGTATGGCCTCGGGACTGTCTGCGGAAAACACCCCGGTGCGGGACGTGATGACAGGAAAGGTGGTATCCGCTTCCGGAGAAATGGACGCCGCTGTGGCCGCCCACCTGATGGGCAGGCAGCAAATCCGCCGTTTGCCTGTGGTGGAAAAGGGCAAACTCTGCGGTATGGTAAGTCTGGGAGATTTGGCCTTGCAGGAGGAAAGCTGTATTGATGCAGGAGACGCGTTGGGGGACATCAGCGCAAATATTCTTCCCCGGTAAGTAACGCCCCCAAAATCTACAAAAAAGACCTTGACAAAAGGCTGTTTGGGTAGTAAGATAGGCAGGCTGTTCGATGAACGGATTTCCCGGGAGACGGCCGCAGAAAAAATTCACAAAAAAAGATAAAAAGTTCTTGACAAGCAAAATCTTTTCTGCTAATATGTAGAGGTTCGCACTGCGGACGAAACTGTACCTTGTAAATTGAATAATGTGAGACAAACTAAGACACCTTGGACAATAAATGGATTGTTTAAGCGTTTAAAAGTGAACGAATAACAGCCAACGAAAATTCTTGAGTAAAATTTGCTAGACAAATTATTCAAAACATGGTTTTAAGTCGCAAGACTTGAGATACAAAATTTTGAGAGTTTGATCCTGGCTCAGGACGAACGCTGGCGGCGTGCTTCATACATGCAAGTCGAACGAGAATCTGACTTCGGTCAGAGGAAAGTGGCGGACGGGTGAGTAATATGTAGGAAATCTGCCCTTAAGAGGGGGACAACAGAGGGAAACTTCTGCTAATACCCCATATGCGCGTAGCTGAGATGCTATTCGTGAAAACTCCGGTGCTCTAGGATGAGTCTGCATCTGATTAGCTAGTTGGGGGTGTAATGGACCACCAAGGCGACGATCAGTAGCTGGTTTGAGAGGATGATCAGCCACAATGGGACTGAGACACGGCCCATACTCCTACGGGAGGCAGCAGTAGGGAATTTTGCGCAATGGGCGAAAGCCTGACGCAGCAACGCCGCGTGATTGATGAAGCCCTTCGGGGTGTAAAGATCTGTCAGTGGGGACGAAACTTGACGGTACCCACAGAGGAAGCAGCGGCTAACTCCGTGCCAGCAGCCGCGGTAATACGGGGGATGCAAGCGTTGTCCGGAATCATTGGGCGTAAAGAGTTCGTAGGTGGCCTGTTAAGTCTGGTGTTAAATGCAGAGGCTCAACTTCTGTTCGGCACTGGATACTGGCAGACTTGAATGCGGTAGAGGTAAAGGGAATTCCTGGTGTAGCGGTGAAATGCGTAGATATCAGGAGGAACATCGGTGGCGAAAGCGCTTTACTGGGCCGTAATTGACACTGAGGAACGAAAGCCAGGGTAGCAAATGGGATTAGATACCCCAGTAGTCCTGGCCGTAAACGATGGATACTAGGTGTTGCGGGTATCGACCCCTGCAGTGCCGAAGCAAACGCGATAAGTATCCCGCCTGGGGAGTACGCACGCAAGTGTGAAACTCAAAGGAATTGACGGGGACCCGCACAAGCGGTGGAACATGTGGTTTAATTCGAAGCAACGCGAAGAACCTTACCAGGGCTTGACATCTGACGAATCCCGATGAAAGTTGGGAGTGCTCTTCGGAGAGCGTCAAGACAGGTGGTGCACGGTTGTCGTCAGCTCGTGTCGTGAGATGTTGGGTTAAGTCCCGCAACGAGCGCAACCCACGTTGTCAGTTGGTACTGTCGGTATACTTACAGTAACCTCTCTGGCGAGACTGCCGGTGATAAACCGGAGGAAGGTGTGGACGACGTCAAATCATCATGCCCCTTATGCTCTGGGCTACACACGTGTTACAATGGCTGGTACAACGAGTCGCCAACTCGCGAGAGTGAGCAAATCTCTAAAAGCCAGTCTCAGTTCGGATTGCACTCTGCAACTCGAGTGCATGAAGTCGGAATCGCTAGTAAACGCAGATCAGCACGCTGCGTTGAATACGTTCCCGGGTCTTGTACACACCGCCCGTCACACCATGGAAGTCGACCACGCCCGAAGTACGTGAGCTAACC
>JAZOQT010000045.1:0-51432 GCA_045656245.1 Faecousia sp. | reverse complement strand
ATTTGTAATGCCAATTTCATTGTTAAGAAAAAATCCTCTGGAATCAATGTTCCAGAGGATTTTTGGTCGGAGTGACAGGGTTCGAACCTGCGGCATCGACATCCCAAATGTCGCGCGCTACCAACTGCGCCACACCCCGATATATTAAATTGTATCAAATAAAACTTGAAAAATCAAGTTCCACAGTTGTGGTCAAATATAGGGTCAAAACCTAAAAATCGAAGTTTGAAACTCCCGAAAACCCAGTGTTTAAGCGGTTTTTCAAGGTGAGGGGGTTGAACCGTTCTCTTAGTCCCAAACCAGGCGCCCTACCAACTGGGCCACACCCGGAAATATCCCTTAAAAAAGATTACGCAAGTGGGATAAGACTGTATTCTATTGCAAAGAATACCCACCTGTGCACGGTAACAAAAGCTATTCTACACCGAAAATGCCTCCCGGTCAAGGGCTTTTTCATTGTGTCCCGGCCTGGAAATTTTGACAATGGACGAAATTTGCATTTTATGCTATAATTAGAAATATACTAATAGGAAAGGGACGTGATGGTATGAATTTATGGATAGACGGCCACAAGGCCCAGCCCAAGCCGGGGCAGACTCTGCTTGCGCTTATAAAGCAGCTGGGGCTGGATCGGGAGGATTTTGCCAACCGTCCCATTGCCGCAAAAATTGCCGGTCAGGTTTTTAATCTTAATTACGTGCCGGTACGCCCCCAGGATTTGCAGGAGGAGCGCATCACCCTGCGCCGGGCCATGGCCGCTTCCCAGGGGGAGATTCATCTGCTGCGCTACACAGACCCTGCCGGTAAGGATGTATACCAGCGAACCGTGCAATTCATCCTGTTTCTGGCGCTGCGCCAGCTTTATCCCAAGGCCCGGGCCAAAATGAACTGCACCATTGGCCCTGCCCTTTATATGGAAGTGAAAAATGCCCCCGACTTTTCTTCAGAGGAACTAAAAGAACGGGTGCAGCAGTTGATTGACCGGGACTTTCCGCTCCTGCGCCGCCGCATTTCCACCCAGCAGGCCATCGACGAATACACCCGACAGGGCCAGCAGGATAAGGCGCGGCTTCTCTCCTTCCGCACCACACCTTATTTTGACCAATATTATTTTGAGGATTTTGCCGATTACTACTACGGTGAGCTTGCTCCCTCCTCTGGATACCTGCAGGTGTGGGATGTTCTGCCTGCCGAGGGAGGCTTTCTGTTCCTTTACCCGGATGCTACCAATCCCAATCAGGTGGCCCAATACACCCAGATGCCCAAATTCACCGCCGTACAAAAAGAGGGCGAGCGCTGGTGCGAGCTGATGGAATGTGAAACGGTGGCGGACTTGAACGGTCTGGTGGAAAACGGGAAAATCCGGGAGCTGATTCGGGTCAACGAAGCCCTTCACGAAAAGAGCTTTTCCCAGGTGGCCGACAAAATCTGCAGTCAGGGGGCGCGGGCGGTGCTGCTGGCGGGGCCAAGCTCCTCCGGCAAAACCACCTCTGCCAATCGCCTTGCCACCCAGCTTCGGGTGCACGGAAAAAAGCCTATTTTAATGGGGCTTGACGACTACTATTTTGATAGGGAGGCCATTCCCCTGGGGCCGGACGGCAAGCGGGACTTGGAGCACATTAACACCATCGATACCCAGCTTTTCCGCGAGCACCTGCAAAAGCTGCTGGCGGGGGAGGCGGTAGAAATTCCTACCTTCAATTTCGTAACGGGAAAGCGGGAGTGGAAAAACCACATTATGCAGATGTCCCCCGACACGGTGTTTATCATCGAGGGGCTTCATGCGCTGAATCCCGCGCTGTTGCCGGAGGGGCTGGATAAAAATCTAATCTTCCGCTTCTATGTCAGCGCCATGCTTCCCCTGAATCTGGACGACCACAACCGGATTCCCAGCAATTATTTGCGGCTTATGCGGCGTATGGTACGGGATTTGCGAACCCGCGGCACAGGTATTACAGGCACGATGGAGATGTGGGACTCTGTCCGCCGGGGGGAGGCCCGCTGGATATTCCCTTACCAGGAAAATGCCGATGTGATTTTCAATAGCTCTACGCTGTATGAGCTGGCGGTGCTGAAAAAATATGTGTACCCCCTTCTGCTGGAGATTAACCCCGAGGAGGGCTGCTACGACCAGGCCCGGGCCGTGGTGAAAATTCTCAACTATGTCCGCGCCGCAGATGTAGACGACGAAATTCCCCCTACCAGTCTGGTGCGGGAGTTCATCGGCGGAAATCACTATTATCAATAAGATACGCCGTCAAAGCCAATGGCTTTGACGGCGCACTTTTTATTTTTCTTACTGTGCCAGCTGGGGGCGGCTGGTAAACACCATATCCAAAGCATGGTGCACCATCATATGGTCGTAATACCGCTCCATTTCCACTTCGTACTTGCCAAATTCATCGAAGAATTCCATGGCGGCTTTCTCCGCTTCGTCGTCCTTGCCCACGGCCTTCAAGGCCATTGCATTGGCATAGCCCCGGCAGAACTCTGCGTGGCGCAGTAACAGCCGAATGGCCACTGTTTGCACCCGAACTGCGCTGGTATGGCAGTCTTTCAGGTCCTCCTCCAGCTGACGGGTAATGCCCTCCACCTCCCGCAGAGGCTTTTCCATCTCCGGGCAGTAGAAATTGGGCGCTGTACCAAAGACATGCTTGGCTTCCAGATAGCGCTGGGGCATATGGGTTTCAATATCTTGCAGGTATTTCATCACCCGCTCCCAATGCGCGCCGTAGGCATGGCGCAGATAGTCCTCTACCAGCGCGTCGTAGTCCACGCTGTTGTCAAACAGGGTTTGGGCATATACATAGTAGCAAAGCCCGTTGGGGAAGAAACTGCGTTGTGAGCCGTCCTCCACAATGCCCCGGAAGCCGTTGTCCCGATAGGACAGCACATCCTCATACAGCCGCCGCGCCATGCTCAACACGCCGGGGGCATAGAATTGGTGCTTCCAGAAATGGTATTCATAGGCAAAGGAATTGCACGGAGCAAATTCTCTCCACTTATTGGCCCGCTGAATGTACTCCTCCATGGTGTCGAACCGCCCGGAGTTGTTCAGCACAAAGGGGGTAAAGCTTTCCACCTTGGGGTCCTTGGGGACGGAATAGGTATAAGAGCGGGTAATTGCGCCCAACAGCATGGTAAACCGCTGAGGGTTCTTAATGTACTCGCAGGTAGGCTCATAAGCCGTATCGGAATAGGCGCAGAACACAATTCTGGTGGTCAAATTCCGCCGTGTCAGCTCCTCGTCAATCTCGTTGAGCAGTACCACATACCAGTCTGAGGGGATTTTCTTGCGACATTCGTCGCACTCGCAGTGGTTCTTGGTGGCATCTGCCAGCCACACGTGGAGGTAGGTTACGTGGGTGTTCCGCTGGGCATAGTCGCAGACGTAATCGGTAACGATTTTCCGTGCCTCGGGGTTGGACATACAGAAATTGGTATTCAAAGGAACACCCCTGTGTATGCCCCGTTCCCCTCTGGTAAAGGCCAAATACCGGCGCATATTCTCCGGTACCTCCGGTTTGGCATCTGCTTCCCAGCCACGAAATGTGCTGATGCCAAAAGCCTCTGCCGTCCAGCCGTGGCCGATGTCGTGGAATTGCATGCCCCTCTTGATGATTTCCGCTTCACAGGCGCGCTTCCACTGCAGTACCGTGTTCCCATCCACAGGCTCCGGCTCCCGATTGGCAGTGTTACCCTGGTGGCTGTAATACCAATTGTAATACACAAAGGGAATGTCAAATTCCAGCATATAGGTATTCAGCCCGATTTTGGGAGAAAAATCAATGGTATCCATCATGCACTGCTGGCTTTCTGCGCCTTCATTGCACTGTCCGCGGTAACGGCAGTCTGCCATTTTGTGATAATACGTAGGCGCCACATCCCGTATGGGGATATATTCTCCGTCAATTCCGGGAAACAGCCAACGGCAGCCGTTCAGCGTCAAATACTTGTACACCGCCTGGAGAATGCTGCGGGGGTTGCTGCCGGCGATAATACCGCAATCGGCTTGGGTATCGATATGTAGAATATCATCCAGCACCAAGTCCTCGGCTTCCTCTGTGGAAAGACCGAAATCTTCCATGAGTCCCAGGCGGAAGCCATCGGTTTTCGTTGCGTCGCAAACAATATCGATTTCTCCGCAACGGGGCATCATCATGCGCAGATAGCGCTTCAGCTCCTCCGCGGCGAAATCTACCACAGTGTTGCAGGTAACCTTGTAAATCTTATACATGTCTTTCCCTCCGTGTATGGTGTTCATGATTATTCAGTATAGCACATATCCTGCAGAACAGCAAGCTGTATTTACGGCAGCTCTGCCTGCATTTCCCTTGCGATGCTTTCCAGCAAAAAACCTGCGATGTAAAATACCGTTTCATAGTAGACAAACTGCAAAAAGTTGCTGTCCCACAGAAGTGTCAGCGCCGGGGGAAACTCTCCGTCGCTGTGATAAAATTTCAGTATCACCTGCAGGTCCTTGAAAACGGGGAAGGCGTAGCCAATGTCCCCCATGGCAACCCGCTGACCCTTCAGTTTTTCACAGGCCCGGGCAAAAGCTTTCGGATTTTTGTCAAAATACGCCGCGGTTTTTCCGTAAAAATCCGTTCCCACTCCACCGGTTTTGGGGCTGCCCTCCAGGCTGTTCACAGGGGCATAGCTTCCCGACAGATACTTGCAGTCGGATTCATGACAAAGCAGGTCAAATATGGACAAAACCTGGGAAAAGGCTGCTTCCGCGCCGGTGTCGAAAGCGGTGATGCTACCCGTAGTTCGGCAGATTCTGTAGTCCTTTCCCAAAAACGAAACATACAGATATGCTTCATCTGCAGCTAGCTTCCAGCGGCGAATAATGTCGTCCTGGTCAAAACCAAGAAAATATCGGCAGGCTCGCTGCGCCGCAACGGCATAGTTGTCCAATACAATCCCTCCTTTTCTTCATTCTACCATAACCGCGCCGGTTACGCAACGGCAGAAAAACGCCCGGGGACAGGCCCCGGGCGTTTGATTCGGTTATCCCAGCAGCATCGCCTGGGCCTTCAGACCGTCTTGGGTATTCTGAAAAATTACCTGCATGCGCTTGGTTTCTGTGGTTCGGTCGTAGAGCACGTCCGCCTCAATGGTGTAGCTGATATCGCAGTAATACTGGCCGTTGCCCACATTGACGTAGCTGCTGCATACCACCTTCTGCAGCACCGCATGTCGGTCGTCAATCCACTGGAAACTGCTCATGGCGTTGCGCAGGTCTTTGTAAAGACTGCCGTCGGAAACCACATACTGTCGCAATTTGCTTAAGTTCCCGGGAGTATCACCGCCGTTGCGGTTGGTGTAGTCCATATAGCCGGTGATGAAGTCCCGAATGATAACGTCCAGCTTTTGCTTTTCCTCCAGGGTGCAGTTATCCAAAAAGCTGTTTACATCTGGAATTTGCTCCATATCCACGGGAGTGCCTGCCTCGTTGCAGGCGGTCAGTGCGCCGTCTCCCAGGAATGGACCTGCGGTATAGGTAACCAGAGAGGGAAGCGTGTGGGTTTTATAAAAGTCCTTCAAAAGGGAAAAGGGAATATCCCTTTTTGTAATATAGCTTTCGTCCAGAGTTTTGCCGAAGGCGCTGACAGTAAAGCTGTCCGGAACGGTGATGGAAACGGGCTTTGACAGCAAATGGCTCATATCAAAACGCTCTTTGGTTACCTGCCAGCAGCCAAGGCCCTGGTTGTCCGACTCCATGCGTTCCATTTCCATGGCGCCAATCACAGTCGCGCCGCAGCGAATGGTGTAGACATATCGGGAATCTGTAGACTCGGGCACCTTTTTCGCGCAGGTAAATTCCTCCGTCAGGGCCGCCAAAACTGCCTTGCGGCAATCCTCCACATTTTGCAGATTTCCGTCGATTTGGGCATACAGACTGTCGCAGCGGTCTGCCACGTATTCCGGTGTCAGCTGCTGCATATAGGCGTCCTTTGCGGTGTTGGGCAGGGACATTTGATAAGACGCGGCGTAATCCCACAAACGGCCCAGACCGATGGCTATGGCCACCAGCGCCACCAATGCGTAAATCAGCAGGGCAATGGGGAAAATCTGTTTTTTATTCTTCATTTTGCCCCTCCTTCAAAACCAAAAAGGTTGTGGGCATGGGACGGATTCCCACCAGGGAGGCGTTGTTGTTGATATAGTCCCCCTGATACCACATAATGGAGGAAGAGCCGCCGTCCAGGTTGCAGGCGTTTACCGCGCCATAGGACAGAAACACCTCTGTCATATCCTCATAGGTTGCGCCCAGACTGCCGGTTTGCCGCCCGTCAATCACCAGAAGCAGCATTGCCCCGTCGGAGCGCTGACCGATACCGGTCCGGGGATTTAAACCGCTGGCTTTGGTTTCCACCGGCTTTCCGTTGGACACCAGCGCCGGCCCGAAGCCCACGCCGTAGCGGATATTCTTCGCCTTGATGTCTGCGGCGGACAAATACCCTACATGGAGTATGTGCTTATCATCAATTCCTACAAAGCCCTGGGCAACGCCCTTTTCCGGATAGTAAATTTCTCCGTCGTACACCACCATGGTGTTGGGGATGCTGCCGTCGCCCTGACCCTGGGGGTCTACAAAGCCGCCGCCGTTAATGCCGGCAACTGCATTGTGCTGCTTAATCTGCTGCTGTACCGTATAGCCCTTGACGCCAAATTCCTCCGGTCTTGCGCCCATTACCACACGGCTGGGGTCCAGCACCACCATCATATAGCCTGTGTAGTGGCCGCTGCGAACCGTTTCCACAATGATACCGTCCCCGTCGGAATCCACCAGTCCCCATGCATCGGTTACAGGACCCTGCTGTTCGTCGGAGGGCGCGGTTTCGCTTGGAATCTCAATCAAGGAAGTGTCGGTATCTTCCAGCTCGCCCTGTGTGCCGGAGGAAACAATGGCTTCAATTTCCGCCTCGGTAAAATACAGGTTCGCCAGAAAGCCTGCGGCGCTGGTTTCCCGTACCGTCAGCACAAACAAATCCCGCGTGGCAGTGGAGGGGCCCTTCACCAAAATGAACATAGCGCAGTACAGTCCTATCACTGCCAGCAGTACCGTCTCCAGCAGGACAATCAGGCACTTGCTGACGATGCCCCATATACGCTTCCCTGTGGTTTTTTTCTCTTGCTGTTCCATAGGGTTTCTCCTTATTACGGTTGCGACACCGCTGCGGGAGGCAGCGGTGTCGGTGTTTTTATTTGTTCAGCATAGCCTCTGCCTTCAGTGAGCCGCCGGTTTCTTTGAACACCAGCTGAACACTGTTGCTGATTTCCTCTCTGCCCACGGCTGTGCGGTAGGTGGATACATAGGTAATGTCGCAAAGGTAGCGATTGTCGCCCAGCACCACCATTTTGTGGATATCTACATCGTCCAGTGTGCCGTAGCGGTCAACAGACCACTTAATGTCGTTGATAGCGCCCTTCATACGCACCTGCAAATCACTGCCGGCAACCATGTAGGGGGTGAGGTTATTGTAGTTGCGCTGAGGCTCATCGTCCTTGTTGTTTGTAAACTCGATGAACTTCAGCATAAAGGTGTTAGTAATCTTCTCCAGGTCTGCTGCCTTTTTGCTGTCAGGGACGGGAAGATAGGCATCGAAATCCGTCTTATCGTCCATGGCAACCGGGTTTCCGTCGCCGTCTGCCACAGTAAACGCCACATCGCCCAGGAACGGGCCGGCAGTATAGGTTACCAGGGAGGGCATGGCATACTCACTGTGGATTTGGTGCATACCCGCCAGCAACGGGAAGGGCACGTCGTCCTTGGTGATATACTCTTTTCCCAAGGTCTGTCCGTAAACAGACACAGAAAAACTCTCCGGCACAGTAACGGAGGCCATTTTTCCCAGAAGATAGCTTAAATCAAAGCTGTCCTTGGTTACCTGCCATACCGACTTGCCTCCCTGGTCGGTGCTTTCCATTTCCATAGTGCCGATAATTTTCGGGCCGCACCGCAGGGTGTATACATAGTGATTTTCGTCAGACTTATCCACCTGCTTGGCGGCGGTGAACTTGCCGCTCAAGGCGTTGATGAGGGCCTCGCGGCAGTCAGCTTCGGACTGAATGGAGTGGTCGATGGAGGCAATCAAATCGTCGGATTTGTCTGCTACATATTCCGCTGTCAGCTGGTTCATGTAGCCGTTCAGCGCCACATGAGGCTGGGAACGCTCGTAATCCTCCATGGCGCTCCAAAGCCAGCTGATGCCGATGGCAATGGCCACCAGCGCCACCAGGGCATAGCCCAGCAGGGCCGCCGCAAATATCCAGCGGCTTCTCTTTTTCTTATCCATTGGTCTTTGCTCCCTCCTTCAGCACGAGAAACGAGGTAGGTACCGGGCGAATGCCCAGCAGGGAAGCGCTGTTGTTGATATACTCCCCTTTATACCACATCAGGGAGGAAGAACCGCCGTCCAGATTACAGGCATTCACTGCGCCGTAGGACAGGAAAATTTCCGACAGGTCCTTATAGGTAACACCCAGGCTGGTTGCCTGCCGCCCATCAATTACCAGCAAAAGCATGGCGCCGTCAGAGCGCTGACCGATGGCGGTACGGGGATTCAGACCGCTGTTGCTGCTTTCTACCGGCATACCGTTGGATACCAGCACCGGCCCGAAGCCCACGCCGTAGCGAATGTTTCTGTCCTTTACATCCTGGGCGGAGAATTTGCCAACATGGAGGATGTTCTTATCGTCAATGCCGACCCAGCCGTCTTTTCTGCCCACGCCCTTATCCGCATGGTACACCACACCGTCGTAAACAATCATGGAATCGGGGATTTCTCCGTGGCCCTTGCCACCCTCATCCCAGAAGCCGCCGGCATTGATGCCGGCGATGGCGCCGTATTTGTTGGCCATTTCCTCAACGGTATAGCCGCGCACGCCGTAATCCTCGGGAACGCTGCCCATAATTACTCTGCTGGGGTCCAGCACCACCATCATATAGCCGGTGTAGCCCTCACCCTTGATTTGCTCCAGAATAATGCCGTCGCCGTCCTCATCAATGAGCCCCCAGGCGTCCGCCACAGGGCCGTCAGAGTCATTGGGCTTGGTGGCGTCAGGGATTTCAATCAGGGTGGTATCCGTGTCCTCGAAATCCGCCTGTCCGCCGCCCTGCTCAATGGCGGCAATCTCCTCCTCGGAGAAATACAGATTGGCGAGCCAGCCCACAGCGCTGGTTTCCCGCACGGACATGACAAACAAATCCCGGGCTGTGGTGGACGGCCCCTTTGCCAGCACAAACATGCCGCAGTACAGCGCCACCACCAGCAGCAAAAGGGTTTCTCCAATCACTATCATCACGCGGCCAAAAATATGTAGGCCGGTTTTTATATACTTTTTCTTGCGAACTTGTTCCATATAGGAATTCCTCCTTGTGCATATCGCTTTCAGTATAGCAAATTTTGCGGAAAAAGTAAAGCATATATATCCTCCACAAATTTTGCCAGCCTCCGGCGAAAAAGGCGGCCTTCCGAAGAAGACCGCCAACACAGTCATCATAGCACAACCGCACCTTTTTCGTCAAGGACTTTTCTTATAAAAATGGTGTTTTCTGTATTTTGCACCAAGGGATATCGTTAATTTTGTACAACTTTACATATTGCAAATGGGATAAATTTGTGCTATTTTATAGTCAGAAAGGGTGATACCAATGTACACGTAAAACAAACGGCTCATAAAAGGCAAAGGCTGAAATCGAAAATGTTGGAATATGGAAATCAGACATTTGTAAAAGTAAGCGAAAATCAGAAAAATAGGAAATTTGAAAATTACACAGCCAAATGCCGAAACAAATGAGCCAACAATGACCTTCCAAGGGAAATGTTCCCACACGTAAGAGCGTCCCGCTGATGGGACAGAAGATGAAGTGCAGTGTATGCGGAATGGATTTCGACAAAAAAGGTCATTGAACCTATAGAAAGCGAGGTTAACCAATGATGTTAGATATCAAGAGTGAACAGAAATGACCCTTGACTACACAAAAAAGTTTCTTTAGTCAGAGAAGAAGCTGTAGTCAAGGGTCATTTCACTTTTTTAGTTCTATTCGCCCTACGGGGCGTTTTTTTTATTGCCTTTATCACAGATTCAATTTCGAAACTTTCCGTGAAAAGCGGCATTTCCTTACAGGTTAGGGGAAGGCGAGAATTAGCGATACCACAAGACACAGCAGCAGGGAAAAGAACCCTGTGGAGAGCCACAGGCTGCGCTTGCGCAGCAATTCCCCGGTTAAAAACAGCAGGGCAAGACCGGCGAGGGAAAGCAATACGGAAAATACCGCCAGCACAATCTTCAGCCAAAGAATGCCCGAAAGAAGCAGATACAGCGCAAACAGCACACCATCGGCAATCAGCCCCGCGGTGAGGAGTTGTTCAAATTCCTTGTAGCGGTTTTCTTTTTTCATATCCAATCTCTCCTGACGGTATTTTCTTCCTTATACCACAGTTTAGGAGAAAAAGCAATCCCCAAAGGTATTGAGGAATGGGCAGAATTCTTTTTGGAGATACTGAAAGCAGGCAAATTGTGGGAAATGCTTGCACAAAGGGAAAAACGGTGGTATAATACTAAAAATTATTTTGAACAGGAATGTGCAAGGAGCCGATATGGGACAACCGCAATATCGCCTGGAGGGCATCGTTCACACCCGTTCAGAGCAGATGGAGGATTTTGAAGGTCCTCTGGACGTGATATTTCTGCTGCTGAGCAAGAATAAAATAGAGATTCAGGACGTTTCCATTACGGCCATTTTGGAGCAGTATTTGGCGTATTTGGAGGAAATGAAACGGCTGGATATGGAAATTGCCAGTGAGTTTATCACCATGGCGTCCCACCTGATGCTGATTAAGACCAAAATGCTTTTGTCCGCCGCGGAACAGGCTGAGGCGGAAAGCGAGCTGGATTTGCTGCGGCAGAATCTTCTGCAGCGCCAGCGGAAGGAAGCGATGGAGCAAATCCGCACTGCTGTTTCCTGGCTGGAGCCCAGAAATGAAATCGGCCGCTGTCTGTTCACCAAAGAGCCGGAGCCTTTGCGCAGGGAGCAGGGCTACCGTTATCAGCATGAAACGGCAGACCTTCTGCGGGCGCTGGACGAGATTTCCGAGCGGAATCAGCGTCTGCTGCCGCCGCCCACGGTGAATTTTAAGGGTATTGTTGGCAAGGAGCGCTACCCTGTGGGCAGGAAAACAGCGGAGCTTTTGCGAAGACTGCTGCTGCGGGGCGTAGAGCGGTTGCTGAACTTGTTTCAGGGGAACAAAACCCGCTCGGAGGTTGTGGCGACTTTTATTTCCATATTGGAAATGTGCAAAACCGGCTCGGTACAGCTGGAAGGGGACATCAATGGGGACAACCCCCAGGTGCGACTGATAGATGAAACCAAGGTAAACACGGAGGTGCCCACAGATGGAACAAATTGAATTACAGCGTGGCATTGAGGCAATCCTGTTTGCCGCGGGAGAGCCGGTGGAGCTATCCCGGCTGTCCATGGCTCTGGAAGCAGATGAAAATGATGTGGCGGCTGCCGCAGATGCCCTGGCAGATGATTTGTCCTTTCAGCGCCGGGGAATCCGGATTTTGAAGCTGGAAAAGGCTTACCAGATGGTATCCTCCGGAGAAATGGCAGATTGTATCACCCGGGCGCTGGAAACCAGAAAGCCCCCCAAGCTTTCCTCCTCCCAACTGGAAACGCTGACCATCATCGCCTATTATCAGCCGGCAACCAAGGCCCTGGTAGAGCAGATTCGCGGTGTGGACAGCTCCTATTCCGTGGGTGCGCTGATGAACAAGAAATTGATTGAGGAGTCAGGGCGGCTGAATGTGCCCGGCCGTCCCATTCAGTATAAAACCACACAGGATTTCCTGCGTACCTTTGGCATCAGCCCCCTGGAGGAGCTCCCGCCTATTGAGAAAATTAACTTCGGCGAACCGGAGCAGCTGGAAATTCAGGAGCCTCCCCAGGAAACGGCTTCTGACGGAGAGACCTAATGGGCTGGCTGATTGCGCTGGCGGTAATTGCAGGCCTTGCGCTGCTGCCTGTGGGTGTCAGCGCCCTGTATGGGGAAAAAGGAGCCAGGCTCTCCCTTACCGTTGGCTTTTTACACATTCCTTTGTATCCCGGAGAGAAGAAAGCAGGGGAAAAAACCGCCAAACCTGCTGCCCAGCAGGACAGCCGGTCCCAGGAAAAGGGAGGAAAGCTGACGGATTTTGTCCCTGTGGCCAAAGCGGTGTGGGATTTTCTTGAGGAGTTTCGCCGCAGGCTGAAGGTAACTAAGCTGATTGCCCATATTTCCCTTGCCGGCAGCGACCCATGCGACTTGGCGGTGAACTACGGCAGGCTTTGGGCGGCCGTGGGCAATGTTCTGCCCCAGCTGGAACGGTTTTTTGTGATTCGGGAAAAGGACATTCGGCTGACACCGGATTTTACCGGTGAGGAAACCGTAATCTATGCCCGGTTGGACCTTTCCATTTCCCTGGGCAGGCTTTTAACCATCTGTATATATCACGGCTTCCATGTACTGCGGGAGCTGTGGAAGCTTTCGAAATTAAGAAAAGGCGGTGCCAAATTATGAGCCAATCTTTACCCAATATGCTGGAAAATACCATTGCCAAGATTAAGGAAATGGTGGACGTGAATTCTGTGATAGGTGAACCCATTACCACGTCAGACGGGATTACCATTATCCCTGTTTCCAAGGTCAGTGTGGGCTTCGGCGGCGGCGGAAGCGACTATGTTTCCAAGAATGTGAATAAGCAGGAGAATCCCTTTGGCGGCGGCGCAGGCGGCGGTGTAAAGGTAACTCCCGTGGCCTTTTTGATTATCAAAGAGGGCAACGTGCGTATGCTGCCCGTGGCAGCTCCTGCCAATACCACGGCTGACCGCCTTGTGGAGCAGGTGCCGGATGTTCTGGACAGAATCACTTCCTTTATTGATTCCAGAGCGGAGAAAAAGGGCGAATAAATTTCCTTTTCGGGGTAAAACTAGCTCCGGGTGAGGAAAGATGAGAAAACGACTTGGGAGGACGGTGGCTGTGTGCTTGGCTGCCGTCCTGCTTTTACCCTGCCGGGCGCAGGCAATATCAGCCCAGAAGGCGATTTTGACAGACGCAAACACCGGCAGAGTCTTGTATGAAAAGGATGCAGACAGCCGCAGCCTGATTGCCAGTACCACGAAGATTATGACAGCGCTGGTGGTATGCGAACAGTGCAACGTGCTGGACAGGGTGCGCATTCCCAAAGAAGCGGTGGGCATTGAGGGCTCGTCCATGTACCTGAAAGAGGGAGAAGTGCTTACCGTACAGGATTTGCTCTATGGGCTGATGCTTCATTCCGGTAATGATGCAGCGGTGGCGCTGGCGATTTACTGCGGCGGTACGGTGGAGGGGTTTGCAAAACTGATGAACGACAAGGCCCACCGGTTGGGCATGACCGGCACCCATTTTGAAAATCCCAACGGATTGGACAGCCCGAATCATTATTCCACGGCCCGGGATTTGGCGACGCTGGCGGCCTATGCCATGGGCAATCCTATTTTTGCCCGGACTGTGTCCACCAAGAATGTCCGTGTTGGACAGCGAAGTCTGCAAAACCACAATAAGCTCCTGTGGCGTGTGGAGGGGGTAGATGGAGTAAAAACCGGCTACACAAAGGCGGCGGGGCGGATTTTGGTATCCAGCGCTCAGCGGCAAGGCAGACGCCTGGTGGCGGTTACCATTAATGACGGAAACGACTGGCAGGACCATGCGACACTTCTGAACAACGGATTTTCCCAGTATACCCTGCGCACCATTGTAAAAAAAGGTGTGTGTCTGGGCAGTCGGGAAGTCCTGAACGGTACAGGAGAAACGGTGAAGCTGCTGGCAGCGGAGACCTTTGAATTTCCCTTGACTACGGAGGAAATACCTCAGATTATCCTTTCTCTGCCCAATTTTGACTATGCGCCGGTGGTAGAAGGAGAGCAGGCGGGCTATGCCTATATCTGTTTGGAGGATGACTGCGTGGGCAAGGTGGCGCTGGTTTACGGCGAAACGGTAGAACAGCAGGCTCAGGAAAAGAAACCCTTCTGGAGCGGCTGGTTTGGAGGAAAGAAATGATACAGCGATTGCAAAAAATACTTTCTGCTGCCGGGGTAACCTCCCGTCGGGGGGCGGAATCGCTTATCCGCGATGGGCGTGTGCAGGTCAATGGCCGCACCGCCCAGCTGGGGGAAAGCGCGGATACTCAAACCGATGAGATCCTTGTGGACGGATATCCGTTGCCCAAGACGCCGGAGGCGGTGTATCTTATGCTGAATAAGCCCAGAGGTTATGTAACAACTTTGTCTGACGAGAAGGGACGGCCCAACGCCGCCCAGCTGGTGGAGGATTGTGGAATGCGGGTATATCCCGTAGGACGGCTGGATATGGACTCGGAGGGGCTATTGCTCTTTACCAATGACGGGGACTTCGCCAATGCGCTGATGCACCCGAAGAAGCAGGTAGAAAAGACCTATGCCGTGTGGATTCTGGGATATCACCCCGGTGTCCCTGGGCTGCTGCGGCGGCCCATTACCTTGGACGGCTACCAAATCTCTGCGCCCAAGGTGAAGCTTTTGTGGTCTGACGGGGAGAAGGCAAAGCTGCTGATTACCATTCACGAGGGGCGCAATCGGCAGATACGCCGTATGTGTCAGGCGGCGGATGCCCAGGTTACCCGGCTGCAGCGCATTGCAGAGGGAAATCTGCAGCTGGGGGATTTGCCTTTGGGAAAATGGCGGTACTTAACGAACGAGGAAATGACGGAGCTTTTGTAAGCCCCGTCATTTTTGCAATTTTTCCTGTGCCGGTCTTGCAAAAACAGGGCAATTCTGGTATCATGTTCTCACGAAATGAAAAAAGGAAGTGTGTGAATATGCAAACGGACATTTTTACACTGCTGAAAAGTCAGGAGCCCACCTTCTCCAAGGGGCAGCGGCGAATCTGCAATTATATCCTGGATTCCTACGATAAGGCGGCGTTTATGACCGCCAGCCGACTGGGCAAAGCCGTGGGGGTTTCCGAGTCTACTGTGGTACGCTTTGCCATGGAGCTGGGTTTTGACGGATATCCGGGCATGCAAAAGGCCATGCAGGAAATGGTGGCAAACAGGCTGACCTCCGTTCAGCGCATTGAGGTTGCCAACGACCGTATTGGCAGTCAGGATATTGTGTCCATGGTGCTGCAATCAGATGCAGACCGCCTGCGCCAAACTGTGGATACGGTGGACCGGCAGGAATTTCAGGCTACGGTGGAGGCCGTGCTGAATGCAAAACAGATTTACATTCTGGGCGTCCGTTCTGCTGCGCCGCTGGCAAATTTCCTGGGATACTACCTGAACTATATGTTCCGCAATGTTCACATCGTTACTGCTTCCGGAACCAGCGAAATGTTTGAGCAGATTGTAGGCGCAGGGGGAGAGGACGTGGTGCTGGCCATCAGCTTCCCTCGGTATTCCGCCGCCACCACCAAGGGCGCCCGGTACTGCCGCAGTACGGGGGCAACGGTAATTGGCATTACCGATAGCAGATTGTCCCCTCTGGGACAGTTCTGCGACCATATTCTGCTGGCAAAAAGCGATATGCTGTCGCTGGTGGACTCTCTCGTCGCGCCGTTGAGTGTCATCAATGCCTTGATTGTGGCGCTGGCCGCCAAGCGGGAGAAGGCCCTTTCCCGTACCTTTGAGGATTTGGAACGGATTTGGGAGCAGTACAACGTTTACGAGAAGCGAGTGGAGAGCGAATGAATTACGACGGCATTGTCATTGGCGGCGGCGCGGCAGGTATGTTTGCCGCGGTAACTGCGGCGCGCCACGGAGCCCGGGTGCTTCTGTTGGAAAAGAATGACCGCCTGGGGAAAAAGCTGCTGATTACCGGCAAGGGCAGGTGCAATGTAACAAACAACTGCACCCTGGAGGAGGTACTGCAAAACGTACCCAGAAACGGGCGGTTTTTGTATAGCGCATTGTCTTCCTGTCCTCCAAAGGCGGTGATGGATTTCTTTGAGGACAATGGCTGCCCACTGAAGACGGAACGGGGGAATCGGGTATTTCCCCAGTCGGACAGCGCCCGGTCGGTGCTGGAGTGCCTGCAAAATGCCATGCGGGAGAAAACAGTAACGGTGCGCACCGGCAGAGTTGTGGAAATCCTTACGGACCAGGGTGTGGCAGTGGGGGTCAAAACAGAAAAAGAGACGTTCTTGGCCAAATGGGTTGTGCTTGCCACCGGCGGTTTGAGCTACCCGTCCACCGGTTCTACGGGGGAGGGCTATGTCATGGCGGAAAAGCTGGGGCATACCGTAACTGCCTGTGAGGGCTCGTTGGTACCCCTGGAGGTGGCAGGGGAGGACTGCCCGGATATGCAGGGATTGAGCCTGCGGAATGTGGCGGTAAAGCTGATAAATGAAAAGGGCAAGACCCTGTTTCAGGATTTTGGGGAGCTGCTGTTTACCCACTTTGGCGTGTCAGGGCCCACGGTGCTCAGCGCCAGCGCCCATTTGAAAGGGAAGTGCTGTCTGGAAATCGACCTGAAGCCTGCGCTGGAGGAGAGCAAGCTGGACGCAAGACTCCTGCGGGATTTGCAGATGTACTGCAACCGCACTATGGAAAATGCCTTGACAGACATTCTGCCCCGGAGCATGATTCCTGTTATTTTGCGCAGAGCGCAGATTCCTGCTTCCTTGCAGGCAAATTCTCTGACCAAGCAGCAGCGCCGCATTCTGGTACAGCAGATGAAGCGATTTTCTCTGGAAATCACAGGCAAGCGGCCGGTGGCGGAGGCTATTATTACCTCCGGCGGCGTGCAGGTTTCCCAGGTCAATCCCAAAACCATGGAATCCAAGCTGGTTGGCCGGTTGTATTTTGCCGGTGAAATTCTGGATTGCGATGCTTATACCGGGGGATTCAACCTGCAAATTGCCTGGGCAACGGCCTATGCGGCGGCTACTGCCGCCTGTCAGACAGAGCAGTAAATATCGGGGCGGCTTCCGCCCCCCGAAAATTCTTATGGAATCTGCGAAAAAGTGCTTGACAAAGTGGTTGCGCCTGTGTATAATAAGACCCGTCGCCGAGGTAAGTAGCCCTGCGATGCTGTATGGGAGCATAGCTCAGCTGGGAGAGCACATGCCTTACAAGCATGGGGTCACAGGTTCGAGCCCTGTTGTTCCCACCATACAATCTGGCCCGGTGGTGCAGTCGGTTAGCACGCCAGCCTGTCACGCTGGAGGTCGACGGTTCGAGTCCGTTCCGGGTCGCCATATTGTGCATCTGTGCAGAGCGAATGCTCTGCACAATATGCCTCTGTAGCTCAGTAGGTAGAGCAGTGGACTGAAAATCCACGTGTCGTTGGTTCGATTCCGACCGGAGGCACCAAGCCCTCGTTCGAGGGCAAGATGCGGGTGTAGCTCATCTGGTAGAGCGCCACCTTGCCAAGGTGGAGGTAGCGAGTTCGAGCCTCGTCACCCGCTCCAATTTTTCTCAAATCGAGTTTAGGCTCGAATAATTAGTTGTAACAGTCCGGTGGACTGTTACTCGCGACGGCTCGACGGAGCGAATCCTATATTTTGCAGAGCAAAAAGCAAGCGAGCCTCGTCACCCGCTCCAACAAAATAAAATAGGAACGCAAGTGCGTTCCTGTTTTTATAAATGGTACCGTGGCCAAGTGGTAAGGCAAGAGTCTGCAAAACTCTCATTCCCCAGTTCAAATCTGGGCGGTACCTCCAAAAATGAAAGACACTCATTTGGGTGTCTTTCGTTTTTATGTTCGGTCAGATTTGAAGATCGAAATGCAATGCGTATGAGCATTGCTCGCGAGGGCTGGACCGAGCGAAACCATAATTTTTGCCTTTGGCAAAAATGCAAACAAATCTGGGTGGTATCTCCAAAGCACCAAGCACCATACGTTTTTGGGGCTTATTACCTATTACCTCCTCGCTCTTACCGAAAAAGTCCTTGTACCTGCGGACAAAACATGGTATTCTATGGAAGAGGTGATTGGATTGCGGACATACCTGTTTGATTTTGACGGGACGTTGGTGGATTCCATGCCGGTGTATGGGGAAACCATGCTTCGTATCCTGGATGATAATAACATAGCCTATGATGAAAGCTTTATTAAGGTCATTACGCCCCTTGGGGTGGAAAAAACCGCGGAGTACTGCGTAAATCTGGGGCTGAAAATGACCAAGGAAGCAGTCGTGTCCTTAATGAAGGAGCGCTTGGTAGATGCATATTTATATCGCATTCCGGCGAAGCAAAATGTAATTGCTGTGCTGAAGGAACTTAAAAAGCGGGGCGCGGGCATGAGTATTCTTACTGCCAGTCCCCACATCACGCTGGACGGCTGCCTGAAACGGCTGGGAATCTATGATTTGTTTGATAATGTTTGGTCCTGCGATGATTTCCATACCACCAAGGTGGATGTGAATATTTACAAGATGGCAGCCCAGATAATGGGAAAAAGCTTGGAGGAAATCCTGTTTTTAGATGACAATCTGAATGCGGACATCACTGCCAAACGCGCAGGCATGGTCGTTTGCGGTGTGTACGATGCGTCTTCCGAGGACTACACAGATGAGATAAAGAAAAATACAGATTACTATATCTACGATTTTAAGGAGCTACTGGAGATACCGGAATAAGCGCAGACAATGGCTTGCATGATATTCTCGTCTGTAATATTTTAAAAAACAAGAAAAATAGGGGGATATTCCAATGACAGTTAAAAAACTGCTTTGCTTTCTTTTGGCTTCGGCAATGGTTTTTTCAACCTTTGGTTGCGGTGAGCAGCAATCCGGGACAGAGCCCACAGAGGAGCTTCCGCCGGTGGTGGATGTGGAAGCGGCATATGAAAAATTGGAGCAGGATTATGCCCAGCTGCTTGCCAATGCAGGTGGCAGGGAAGCCCTGGAAAGCATGTTTCCCCAGGACGGCGGCATTCACCTGTTTTACGACGATGTACTGGACTTGTCCCAAGCGCCTTACAGCGCAGGAAGCAACACCAAGGTTTCGGTTGAGAGTTTGACCGTAGAATCTTTTCAGGTGGGTTCTCAGGAAAAGGATACCGCCGTTGTGCGCTACGACAGGAAAACCAACCGCCTCTACGCCACCGGGGTAGGCACGGCAACGCTGAACGTGGGGGATAAGACCTATCCCGTTACGGTTTTGAAGGCTACCATCAGTATGTTTCTCATTACCGGCCATAGCCAAAGCGCCGGCGTGGGAGGGGACCCTTCCAAATCCGTGGTGTGTCCTGCAGGACAGGTGTACAGCACCTATGAAAGCTGGATTCATGAAGGCCTGGATTGGGTGAAAGAAAAAAACGAAATGGTACCCCTGCTGGATATAGACGTAAACGGCTGGCAGAAGGACTGGTCCTTCTCCGAAATGGAAAGCGCTGATTTGCAGGGCATGGGATTGGGAAAATTTACGGAAAAACGCCCAACCAATGTGGACGCTCTCATTCCCGGGGGGACCGGTAATTTTGGCGCAGGAAGTGGCCTGGCCTATCGGTGGAATCAGCTGACCGGGGAGAAGGTGTGGGTGATCAACGCCGGCCACGGCGGCACCGGCATCAACGAGTGGATTCGCGGCGGAGTGGACTATATCCACGGCACAAAGCTGTTCCAAAACGCCCAGCAGGTGATGAAAAATGAAATTGCCGCAGGGCACTACGCCTTGAACCGCATGGAGCTGTTCTATTTCAGCGCCGCCAACGGCGACCAGGACTGGGAAGTAAAGACCTACTACAATACACTCGTGGGAATGTGGAACAGCTTCAAAAACGAGCTGGCTACGGATATGGACGCAGACGGCAAGGAGGAGACTCTCTGTGCCATGGGCATCGTGCCCCACTGGCGGCCGGCCGGCAGTGATTTTGTTGACCAGCAGTTTAACAACGCCCAAGCGGTGAACTATATGATGGCGGCAGATGCAGGGTATCCCGATGTGTATATCGCCTCCAATTTCTGCCGCGGCTTTGCCGACAGAAAGGCGCTGGTTGCTTTTAATAAAAATGGCAATTTCAGTTATACAACCCAAGGTGGCGTGGACCCCGTGGAGCTGCGGCCTGCGGCGATTAAGGGGACTTCTGCCATGTCTCTGTTCCCGGACAGCATTCACCTTTCCCAGGCAGGACACAATGCCCAGGGGTTTACCATGGCAGAGGGACTTTATAAGTACCTCAATTGCGATGTTTCTGACTTGGCGGTAAGACTGTATGAAGAAAACGGAAGAACCGTCTACAAAGACAACCGCAAAATCTATTCCGGTGAGAAAATACTGGCCGTACCTTATATTGAACCTGCGGTGTGCGCCAACTGGACCTTTGAAGCCTCCGAGGGAATGGAACTGATCGCCCCCCAGCTGACAGGGGTGGAGAGCACTCAGGAGGGTTTCCTGAAGGTAAGAAATGCGGCAGGGAAGCTGCTGTATCGGGTAGTATTTAACTATAAATAAGACTGCAAAAAAGTCCTCACAGATGTGAGGACTTTTTTATGTATGCTGTATCCATAGGGCGCGGTATTTCAGCGGTGTGATGCCTTGCCGCTTTTTGAAGGCAGTGATGAAAGCGCCGGTGCTTTCAAAGCCCACCGCTTCAGCCACGGTGTTCACCGGCAGGTCCGTTGTGCGCAGCAGCTCCTTTGCCTTCGTTAGGCGAATTGCCTGCTGATACTTGACAGGGGACATGCCAACGAATTTGGAAAATGTCCGCTGTAGGTAAAACTTACTGATATGAAACCTTTGGGCAAGACTTTCCAGAGGAATGCTCCGGTTGTAGTTTTCCTGAATGTAGGCCTGAACAGCGGTAACCGCTGGGGTGGGGACAGCCTTTACAGGGTCGGCGATGCCGGAAAGCAGCCCTGTCAGAAGCCGGGAGAGTAGATTTGCGCTTTGAATGTCCACGGCAATGTCATCTGCGTGCATTTCGTACAGCTGGCGCAGCATATCCATATGCTGTACCAGAGGGCTGTCCTTTGGAATGTGGCCCACGGGACTGCCTTGGTTCAGTCTGCAAAACAGGTCATAGTACTCTTTTGCCCCAACGCCGTTGAAGTGCAGCCAAAGAATGTGCCAGTGCTTCGCCCCGGGGGCAGTGCGGTAGTCCTGGGGCTTTTTGCAGTCAATCCAGAAATAATCTCCTGCTTTCAGGGCATATTGCTTTCCCTGATATTGAAGTACGCCCTCCCCGGCAAGGGTTAGCTTTATCAGGTAGGAATCCAGGCCCTCCCGGGTGGTATAGTATCCAGGCCCGGAGTAGAATAGCCCCGTATCTTGCAGGTGCAGAAGGTGGCGTTTTGCCTGCTGGGTGATGCGGATACTACCCCAGGCGGATTGCTCGGATATATCTATACGGTAGTTTAACAGCTGTTCCATGGTGCGCCTCCCCGGAATGGCAAGAAAAAGAAATTTATATGCAAGAATAAAAAACTTTGCAGGGGAATTGTATCATATAATATAGAAAAAAGATAGTATATCTTTTTCATTTTTAGAAATTTTACCAAAGAATATTGTTTTCAGGGGGTATTACTTATGAACGAAACACAGATTTTGAAGGGTTATGAGTACGCCAAGGCCCAGTATGCCGCCATGGGCATTGATGTGGATGGTGCCATGGAAAAGGCGGACAAGATTCCGCTTTCCATGCACTGCTGGCAGGGCGATGATGTCATCGGCTTCGACGGCGTGGGCGAGCTCACCGGCGGCATTGCCACCACCGGCAACTATCCCGGCCGTGCCACCACACCGGAGCAGCTGCGGCAGGATATTCGCTTTGCAAAGTCCATGATTCCCGGCGCGACCAATTTGAATATGCATGCCTGCTACGCCGAGAAAAACGGCAAGAAGATTGACCGGGATGCCTACACCGTTGAGCAGTTCCAGAACTGGGTGGATCTGGCCAAGGAACTGGACATGGGCGTGGACTTTAACCCCACCTTCTTCTCTCACGAGAAAATGGACGGTGATTTCTCCCTGTCCAGCTTTGATGCCGACACCCGGAAGTTCTGGGTAGAGCATGGCAAGCGCTGCCATGAAATCGGCCTGGAATTTTACAAGCAGACCGGCAAGACCTGCGCCATCAACTACTGGATGCCCGACGGCTACAAGGACATCTGCGCAGATTCCAAGGCCCATCGGGACCTGATGACAGAATCTCTGGACGAAATTTTCTCCACCTACAAGGACCGGAAAAACGTGGTCTGCGGCCTGGAGAGCAAGCTGTTTGGCGTCGGTGTGGAGAGCTACACCGTGGCAAGCCATGAGTACTCCTACGGCTACGCTGTGAAGAACGGCTTGGCCTATACTCTGGATGCCGGACATTTCCACCCCACAGAGGTGATCAGCGCAAAGCTCAGCGCCTGCCTGCAATTTATGGACAATGCCATTTTGCACGTGTCCCGTCCTGTCCGCTGGGACTCTGACCATGTGGTGATTTGGGACGACGAGCTGCAGAAGATTATGGACGAAATCGTACATAACAACTATCAGAACCGGGTATTCATCGCCCTGGACTACTTTGATGCTTCCATTAACCGCATTGCCTGCTGGGCAATCGGTATGCGCAATTCCCGCAAGGCATTGCTCAGCGCCTGTCTTGCCCCCATTGACGCACTGAAGAAAGCAGAGCGCACAGGAGATTTGACCACCCGCCTTGCTCTGATGGAGGAGCGGAAGACCCTTCCCTTCGGCGCAATTTGGGACTACTACTGCATGAAGAACAATGTGGGCGTGGGAACACAGTGGCTGGAGCAGGTCAAAAAGTACGAATCTGACGTGCTTTCCCTACGGTAAAAGGAGGAATCGGTATGTTTTTTGAAAAAAACCAACAGCGCCTTGCGGATTTTTCCAGGCTTTCTCAAGCTGCAGGCGCAAGAGCAGACTATGTACAGGGCGGCGGCGGTAACACCTCCGTTAAGCTGGCAGACGGCCTGATGGCCATTAAGGCCTCCGGCTACTGCCTGGGAGATATCCGTCCGGACAAGGCCTATGCGGTGCTGGACTATGAGGCGCTGCGGAAGTTCTATCTGGGCAATGACCCGAAGGATTTGGAAGACGTGGAAAAGCAAGGCTCTGCCTGCGCAAAGGAAAACACCAAGCTGATTGACGGCCTGGATGCTCTGCGGCCTTCCGTGGAGGCGGGCTTCCACTCCGTTTTGAAGACCTTTGTTCTGCATACCCACAGCGTGTATGCCAATCTGGCTGCCTGCTCCACCGCCTGCCGTGAGATTGCTCAGATTGCCTTTGCCGGCGCGCCTTATACCTGGGGCTGGGTGGCCTACACCGACCCCGGCGCAAATCTGACTTTTGCCATTCGGGACGAGCTGAAGCGGGTAGAAAAGGAAACCGGCAAATGCCCCAGCGTCATTTTGATGCAAAACCACGGCATTATCGTCCATGACGAGTGCGCCGATACCTGCCTTGCCATTCATGCCGATGCCAACGAGCGGCTGGCAAAGATGTTCGGACTGACGGGAACCTCCTTCCCCCAGGTGTATGTGGAAGAGCTGGCCGCAGGCTTCTATGCCGCCGCCACAGAGTATCTGGCAGAGCAGCTGCAAAGCGGTCTGCATACCCAGAAGAGTCTGCTGGAAGAGCCTTTGTATCCCGACCAGATGGTTTTCCTAGTGGATACCTTCTTTATGGACGCAGAGGAAATTCTGGAGGGCCAGTGTGTTGCCAGCACCAAGACCGGTCATATGCTCATGCGCATGGGCGAAAAGAAAGCCCAAACCCTGACGGAAACCCTTACCGCGGTATGCTTCATTTTGGAGAATATTCGCAGCAATGGCTATACGGTTTCCACCATGGGAGAAGCGGCCAAGAAGTTTATTGCCAACTGGGAAAGTGAAAAATACCGCAAATCCTTGGCAGGAAAGAAAGGATAATGCTATGAAAAACCTACTTGCCTTTGACCTTGGCGCCAGCAACGGCCGGGCCATTTTGGGTCAGCTGGATGGGGATAAAATCGTCATGAAGGAGCTCTACAGATTTGAAAACAATTATGTAGAGATGAACGGCGTTTATTACTGGGATCTGCCTTACCTTTACACCCAGCTGAAGCTGGGTCTGCAGGCGTTCCGGCAGGAAAATGTAGGCGATTTGGACTGCTTTGGTATCGATACATGGGGCGTGGACTACGGCCTTTTGGACAAAAACGGCCACCTTTTGGGCAACCCTCGCTCTTACCGCTATGCCGTGGATGAGGATTTCCGGGAGGCATGGAAAACCGTGGATTTTGAAACGTTGTTTTCCCGCACCGGTATTGCCAATATGAATTTTAATACGGTGTATCAGCTTTACCGCCGGAAGCGGCAGGGAGATGTGGCGCTGGAGCAGGCAGACAAGCTGCTTCTGATGCCGGACCTGCTGGGCTATTTCCTTACCGGGGAAATGAAAAGCGAGTATACCAACGTAACCACCGGCATGTTGTACAATCCCAGCACCAAGGATTGGGATTGGGAAACCATTCGCGCCCTGGGTCTGCCGGAGCATATTTTCACAGAAATTGACCGGGCGGGTCAGCTCCGGGGCAAGCTCCGTCCGGAGCTGGCGGAGGAATTGGGACTGAACCGGGCAAATTTTGCCGCGGTGGGCACCCATGATACCGCATCTGCGGTGGCGGCCATTCCCGGCACCGGCAGCTTTGCCTTCTGCTCCTCCGGCACATGGAGCCTGTTTGGAACGGAAACGGACAAGCCCATTTTGTCTGACAGTGTACGGGATGCAAACTTCTCTAATGAAGGCACCATTCAGGGCGGCTTCCGTCCCTTGAAGAACATTATGGGTCTGTGGCTGATTCAGGAGTGCCGCCGGGATTGGCAAAAGGCGGGAACCAAATACAGCTGGGACGAAATCGTCCGTCTGGCAAAAGAAGCGCAGCCCCTGCGCAGTATCATTAACCCGGACTACGGCGAATTCTTTGCCGGCGGAAACATGGTGGCCAAAATCCAGGAATTCTGCCGCAAAACCGGGCAGCCCATTCCCGAAACCGTGGGAGAAATCGCCCGCTGCATCTATGAATCTTTGGCTCTGAAATACCGCTGGGCTATGGAGCGGCTGGAAGAAATCAAGGGCGAGAAGATTGATACGCTGAACATTGTCGGCGGCGGTATCCAAAACAAGCTTCTGAACCAGATGGTGGCGGATTCCATCAACCGCAAGGTTATCACCGGCCCTGTGGAGGGCGCGGCCATCGGCAACCTGCTTGCCCAGGGTATTGCCTTGGGAGAGGTGAGGGATTTGGACCATCTGCGGCAGATTGTCCGCAACAGCGAAGCAGTGGAGGAATATACCCCCAATCACACAGAGCCTTGGGAGCGCGCTTACGAAAAGCTGCTGACACTGCTGGATGTATAAGAAATAAATGGAGGAATCAGCATGGATGTAGTGGCATTGGGCGAATTGCTCATCGATTTTGCAACCATTTCCAAGGACGCCGACGGCTATCCCACTATGGCTGCTCACCCCGGCGGCGCGCCTGCAAACTTTCTTGCTGCGCTGACCAAATACGGTTATAAAACCGCCATGCTGGGAAAAATCGGCACAGATGCTTTTGGGAAAATGCTCACCGGCACACTGAATAACGCAGGTATTGAAACCTGCGGTCTTGTGGCGGACGAAAATTACTTTACCACGCTGGCCTTCGTTACCTTTGACGACAGCGGCGACCGCTCCTTCAGCTTTGCAAGAAAGCCCGGCGCAGACACCCAGATTCGCTTTGAGGACCTGGATGTAAGATTGATTGACGAAGCAAAGGTATTCCACTTCGGCAGCCTTTCCCTGACAGACGAGCCTGCCCGCACAGCCACCCAAAAGGCGGTGGCCTACGCCAAAAGCAATGGCAAGCTGATTACCTACGACCCCAACCTGCGTAAGCCCCTGTGGAAGGACGAAAGCACCTGCAAGGAGCAGCTTCTGTGGGGATTGCGGCAGGCAGATGTGGTAAAAATCAGCGATGAGGAAGTGCAGTTTCTGTTTGGCTGCTCTCCGGAAGAGGGAGCAGACCTTCTGCTCCGGGACTTTGGCGTGAAGCTTGCCATGGTAACCCTTGGCCCCAAGGGCGCGTATCTGAAGAACAAGACCGCCTCGTGCAGGGTCAATTGCCCCAAGGTAAAGCCTGTGGATACCACCGGCGCAGGGGATATATTCGGTGGTAGTGCCGTCAGCCGCATTCTGGCATTGGGCGTTTCCCCGGAAAGCTTGGAGGAAGCCCAGCTTTGGGACATCGGAAGCTTTGCTTCTACCGCAGCCAGCCTTTCTACCCAAATCCAGGGTGGAATCCCCAGCATTCCCGATATGGAAACAGTGCTGAAGCTGCGCTAAACATGCAAAAAAGCACCCCCAAATGGGGGTGCTTTTTTATGTATTACGTATCGTAGGACTGTTCCTTGTGAAGCTCGTCCAGCATTTGCTGGGCCCGTTCTTTTCTCCAATTCGTGCCTTCCTGCTGGTCGAAAAACTGACTGAAGAAGATGGCGTTGATAAAGCCGGGGCCGGACAGGCCCAGCACCAGCACCACAAGAGCGAGATTTAAGGTGATTATCAGCACCAGCATGGGAGAGAGGTTCAGAACCAGCATGGTAAAGGTACGTATGGGACGTCCCAAGGCCACAATCAGGGCGTTTTTGATGGTTTGCAGGATGGAGTTTTCGTAGCGGGACTGGAGGATAAATACCCAGTTCAGGCTCAAAATGCCCACAATCAGCGGAATGGGAAGCAGGTAGATGCCCAGCCGCAGCGCGGCGCTGTCCACGTTCAAAATCAGCACCAGAGCCAGATACAATGCGGCGAAAAAGCCTATGTATATCAGCCAGATAATGGTAGACTGCTTAAAGTTGGATTTGAATGCTTTGAAAAACTCCCGGAAAACATAGGGTTCTTCGTCCCGATACATTTTCAGCAGCACATGGTACATGGCGGTAAAGGAAGCGCCGATGGTTACAATGGGCAGACAGCAAAGCAATGTTGCAAATTGCAGCAGCATCAAGTCGGTGAGCTTGTTGCCGAAGCGGACGAACTTGCTGTCAAAAAATGATTTGTTATTAGCCATAATTATCCGTTTCTTTCTATGAAATGTTGTATCATTATACCGCATAAAAGAGGCGGTGTCAATTCTTGGGGGATAAACTCTCCGGTTCTTTCCTTTGATGTTTCCGCGGTGGGTGATATACACAAATTTCTCCTGGGAATTTGTGTATATTTACGGTAAGATGTATTTGCATTTTTTGCCATTGTGAAGTATAATGAGTTAAATCTTAAAGAAAGTAGGTATTTCTATGAATTTTACAGTCAGCAACTCCTGCGCCGTGGCAGATTCCTTTGCAATTTTGGCAGATTTGCCCAAGGAATTCGGCATTGAAATCCAAATTGAGTTTGGCACGGAATACTATTGGAAGACCAATCTGGCCAAGGTGATGAAGGACCGCACGGGCCCGCTGAGCATCCACGGCCAGTTTGTGGACATCGACCTGGCGGCCAAGGATTTGGACGAGCAGGAGGTGTTCGATTACTACAAGTGGGCTTTCGATATGTACAACCGCTACAATGCCCAGCATTTTGCCATCCACCCCGACGGAAAAATCAACGCGCCCACAGCCCCCGAGGAGGTTGCCCAAATGCGTCTGCGCGCTTTGGACCGGATTGCCAAGCTGGCGGACATTGCCCAGGCAGAGGGTGTTCATCTTCTGGTGGAGAATCTCCGTCCCAAGGGCCACGGCCTGGTGTTTGATACCGAGGAATTTATTGACCTGTTCAAGCAGATTCCCAACGTGGACTGCCTGATTGACACCGGTCATATGTACTTATCCGGTTGGGACTCCCACCATGTGCTGTCCACCCTGGGCGACAGAATTAAGTCTTACCATATCAACGACAATTTCGGCGTTTTGGACGAGCATATCCCTGTGGGCGATGGTTGTATCGACTGGGGCGATTTCTTCGACGACTATAAGAAATACACCCCCAATGCGGAGATGGTTTTGGAATATAAGGGCACAGACGTGGCTGACCTGGTTGCCAGCGCACGGCTGATTCGCTCTTTGTTGAGATAAGACTTCCGCTGATGAGATAATTGCGCCGTAGGCCGATGCCTTCTGGGAATCTGAGGCGCGGCAATCCACATATAAAAAGGGGTACGAATCATGAAAAGAGTGCTTGCTTTGGTTATTATTGCGGTACTGGTAGCCGGTCTGTTCGGCTGCGGACAGGATTCAAAAGGGAATGATTCTGCAGAAAAGTTTGATACCCTTGTTGTCGGCTACGGCAAGGAGGATGTAACACCCTATACCCCGGTTTATCTGGGAGGTTATAACGACGATTTGCAGCGCCTTTCCACCGGTGTAAAGGATGCCTTCTACGCCACTACCGTGGCAATGACTGACCCTGACGGCACAACCCTGCTGCTGATTATGACCGATTTGCACTACGGATACGTGGAAATACTGAATGCGCTGAAGCCCATGGTGGAAGAAGAATTTGGGATTTCCGGGGATAATATCATGCTGGGCGCTACCCACAACCACAGTGGCCCGTCTATCCACCGCGCTTACAATACGCCGGAAAATCAGGCCTACTATCAATTCTTTTATGAGGGCGTTTTGCGGTCTATTGAAACAGCGCTGAACGACCGTATGCCAGCCACCTTCCAGGTAGGCAGAACAGAAACCGAGAATGTGGGCTTCTGCCGCCGGTATTATATGGATGACGGCACCTTCTTTGGCGGTGGCACAGACCCCAAATCCGGCAACCCTGTCAGACATGAAACCGATGGGGACGAGGAAGTCCAGCTGGTAAAGATTCTCCGGGAAGGCGGTAAGGATATCCTGATAAGTCAGTGGCAAAACCATGCCTGCCATGCGGGAAACACAGCCGTCGCTTCCACCGACTGGGTTGGTCCTATGCGGAGAAAGGTGGAGCAGGAAGTGGACGCGCATTTTATGTATATTCAGGGCGCAGGCGCGGACATGGCAACCTCCAGCCTAATTACGGAGGAGTATCCCGTGAAAAAGACCTGCGAAGAGGTTGGTTATGCCGTGGCGGATACCATTGTGTCGGGTTATAAGGACGACAGTCTGTTCAGGCCGGTCAAGACCGGAAAAATCAACATCAAAAAGGTACAGTACACCGACCGGAATCCCGGCACACGGTCATTCAGCGTAGAGCTGAACGCCATTTCCGTGGGGGATTTGGCGGTGGCCACCGCCCCGTTTGAAATGTTTTCCGGCACAGGTTTGGACATTAAGGAGAAAAGTCCTTTTGAAATGACCTTGATTATGGGCTTTACCAACAGCATCGGCAACTATGTGGGAACGCGGGAAGCCTTCCAAAACGGCGGTTACGGTGTGTCCAACGGCGGCGTAGGCTGTGCGGAAACCGCAGACGAAATTGTGGAAATCTATATCGATAGCTTTAATCAGATGAAACAGTAGGAGGTCTCGCGATATGTGTGAGAAAACGAAGATTCTGGCCGGCTTTGGAAAGATGGACGTTACCCCTTTTGCCCCGGTGCATTTGGGCAGCTACAACAACGGCATGCAGCGCCTTTCCAATCGGCAGAAGCCAAACGACCCCTTCCATGCCATTACCCTGGCCCTGACGGACGGGGAAGGGGATACACTGCTGTTTATTGTAACGGACCTGAGTTGGGGACATATCAACTGGACCAAAAAAATCCGGACTCTGGTGCAGGAGCGTTACGGCATTCCGGGAGAGCACGTTTTGCTTGGCGGAACCCATAACCATACCGGTCCGGACTGGTATAGCGAAGCGCTGGATACCCTGGCCAACCGGGCGTATTTCGACCATTGGCTTGCAGGCGTTATGTCCTCGGTGTACATGGCCCTGCAGGACAGAAAACCTGCCAGGATTCAAATCGGTACCACCGAAACCCAGGGGCTTTCCTTTGTGCGGCGGTATTTGTGCGCAGATGGCAGTCTGATCGGCGTGGGAAATCCCCAGGCGCAGGAGTTTGACATCGTGGGACATGAGTCCCAGGCAGATGAACAGGTGCAGATGGTGCGCTTCCTTCGGGAGGAGGGGAAGGACATTCTCCTTTGCCAGTGGCAGAGCCATGGCGACCACCTGGGAGGTATTAAAACCTGTACCACCAACTGGATTGGTCCTATGCGGCGGAAAATTGAAGCGGAGCTGGGGTGCAGCTGCATCTATATGCAGGGCTGCGCCGGAAATCTGGTAACCTCCAGCCGCATTAAATCCGAATATAAGAAAAAGACAGAGGACGAGGTGGGCGAGCAGGTTGCGGCCGCCATCGTCAATGCCTACCGCAAGGAAAATACCTTCCGCACAGTAAACGGCGGCAAGGTAAAGACTGTGCAGCAAACCTTCACGGGCTTTGATTATGAAGGCGATGACTGGGAGGGAGAGCTGAATGCGGTCGCTTTTGGCGATGTGTCCCTGCTGACTTTCCCTGTGGAGATGTTTGATACCTCCGGTCGGCAAATCAAGGCGCAAACCCCCTTTGAAATGACCATTTTAATGGACTACGCCTGCGGTATTCATGGCTATTGCCCCGACCGGGAGGCCTATGCCCGTGGCGGTTATGAAACCCGAAGCAGGGGCGGCAGCGGCTGCGCCGAGAAGATTGTGGAAACACAGCTTGATGCGCTGCGCTCGCTGAAATAAACATTCCTCTTTGCGGGAGCCGATTTCTTCGGCTCCCGCTTTTTTGCGCTGACTTCATTGCGGGAGCAGGTTGCATTTTTGCCGCAGATTTGATAGAATCAAGAAAAGGCGGTGAGGACATGGAGCTGATTTATCAGGACGAAAGCGTTGTTGTTTGCGTAAAGCCCCAACGGGTGCTGTCCACAGACGAGCCCGGCGGTGTGCCGGATTTGGTGCGGCAGGAGCTGAATAATCCCAAGGAAGATGTCCGTACCGTGCACCGCCTTGACCGGGTGGTTGGGGGACTGATGGTGCTGGCCCGGAATGCAAGCGCCGCATCGGAGTTATCCCGACAGGTGCGGGAGGGAATATTCTGCAAGGAGTACCTGGCGGTTGTCCATGGCGAACCGGAGGAAAGCGGTACGCTTTGCGACCTGCTGTATCGGGATAAGGCGCGGAAAATGACCATGGTTGCTCACACACCGGGAAAAGGTGTGCAGGAAGCAATATTACACTATCAGACCCTAAAAAGCAGGGAGGATTCTGCGTTGGTTCAGGTTCAGCTGGTAACGGGAAGAACCCACCAAATTCGGGTCCAGTTTGCATCCAGAGGGTATCCGCTGGTGGGGGAACGGAAGTACGCAACACTGTGCGACGACTGTGAAATTGCCCTGTGGTCCTATAAAATTGGGTTCTATCACCCCGAAAACGGACAGTGGCTGGAATTTACCCGTCAACCGCCCCAAAACAGTCCGTGGAATGACTTTGATGAGGTGTAGCTATGGCGTATGATTTTTTTCAGAATCGGGAATGTGAATATTATCCCTGCCATAAAGGGGCGAATCCGGATAGGTTTAACTGCCTGTTTTGCTACTGCCCTCTGTATGCCCTGGGGGACAAATGCGGTGGGGATTTTACCTACACGGATAAAGGAATCAAGGATTGCTCCGCCTGCTTAAAGCCTCATTGCAGGGACAATTATGCGTTAATCCTGAAGCAAATGGAACAGGTGATGGAGCTTGCCAAAAAGAAGCCTTGATTTTTAAGGGTTTGGCTGATATAATAAGCGAGCTGTGTTTGGAGATGTACCCAAGTGGCTGAAGGGTCCGGATTCGAAATCCGGTAGGCGCCGCAAGGCGTGCAAGAGTTCAAATCTCTTCATCTCCGCCAAAACAAAAGGACCACCCGTCAGGGTGGTTTTTTGTTTGGCAAGAAAAGAAATGAGGGATTTGGACCCATGTAAATGCAACAGTCCGGTGGACTGTTGCTTGCCGCCTGTTGCCGGCGGCAACGCCATAATTTTCATTCCGATATGGAATAAAAATGCAAATCAAATCCCTCCATCTCCGCCAAAAAGGCTTCCCATTGCGTGGCTTTTTTTGGTGAAAAATACAACAGAAATTATGGGAAAATGCAAACGGACGATGTTGACTTTTCGCTGTTGCTATGGTATAATTTCCAAACTAAATATTATAAACTCTTGAGAAAAGAGGTGAAAGCTACATCTGATACCCAAAATGCTAGGGGGTGATGTGGCTTTTTTTGGTATGTTTTGTGTATAGAGAAGTTCGTTTTTTCGCATTAAGGAGGTAAAATTATGAAAAAACTGCTTGCGTTACTTTTGGCGACGGTTATGCTTTTCAGCATTGCCGGATGTGAAAAGGATGACGGAGAATCTCAGGCGGGTTTCCAGCACGATTTTGACCAATTTGTGGTGGGCTACGGCAAGGCGGATGTAACGCCTTACTCTCCGGTACATTTGGGAAGTTATAACGATGCCATGCAGCGGGTTTCTACCGGTGTGCTGGATAAGTTCTGGGCTACCACTGTTGCCTTTACCGATACCGAGGGCAATACCCTTCTGGTGATTGTTACGGATTTGAGCTGGGGACATATGAATCAGCTCACACCCCTGCGTTTGGAAGTGGAGGCCAGATTCGGCATTCCCGGACAGAATGTTATGCTGGGCGGTACGCACAACCATAATGGTCCGGAATGGATGAACGAAGGATATATGCAACCGGAGAATCAGGCTTATTTTGAGTTCTGGAATGCGGGAGTGCTCTCCTCCATTGAGATGGCGCTGAATGACCGCAAGCCTGCCTCTATGGAAATCGGCACCGCCGAAACCGAAGGTGTTGGCTTTGTTCGCCGTTATATCCGTGAGGATGGCAACATAGCCGGTACCGGAAATGCATCTTCCTATCCCGTTTCCTCCTCTCCCATTGTCAGACATGAGTCCGAAGGTGATGAGGAAGTACAGATGGTGAAAATCAAGAGAGAGGGCTGTAAGGACATTTTGATTGCCCAATGGCAGAATCATGCCTGCCACTACGGCAATACCACCCTTGCAAGTACCGACTGGGTTGGACCTATGCGGGATAAGGTAATAAGTGAGCTGGGCGTAGATGTTCTGTACATTCAAGGCGCGGCCGGCAACATGGCTACCACCAGTATGATTAAAGAGGAATATCCGGTGGATTTAACCCGTGAGCAGGTGGGTGAGAAGGTTGCCGACGTGGTCATCGAAGCCTATAAAGACCCCGCTGCCTTTACCCCCATTAACGGCGGCAAGGTAGGGGTTAAGCAGACAGAGTATACCGACGAAACCGGTGTCTCCTGGACCGGTGAGCTGAACAGCGTATGTATGGGAGATTTGTCCCTGGTAACCATGCCTGTGGAAATGTTTGCCGAAAGCGGCGTGGATATTAAGGAGCGGACCCCCTTTGCTATGACTTTGATTATGTGTTATGCCAACGGCAGAACAAGTTATGTAGGCACGAGAGAAGCCTTCCAGCATAACGGCTATGGCGGCTTAAACGGCTACGGTGTATATCCTTACGGCCTGGGAACAGAGGACACCGCAGACAACATGGTGAAGATTTACATTGATGGACTAAAAGAGCTGAAGGGCGCTAATTAAGCGCCCGGCAACAGATCTTAGTACAGAAAGGCGGAGAATGTATGGACGAGAGATTGCAACAGGAAGTTGTTGAAAAGAAGTCTGAAAAGCAGCGCAATAAGAAGCTGTGGCTGTGGGTTGCCATTGCTGTCTGCTTGTTAGCTGTGGTGGTTGTTGCGGCGGTTTTGTTGCTGAACAGGCCGGAGCCTGTTACCAATGCCCCGGAAATGAAGTTGTATTGGAACGTGGACGGGCGCAGCTTTATGGAGAAATCCTCCAGCGGCCTGACTACCCGTAGAAAAGTAGGCGGTGTGTTCACCGTTCGTTTCCTGTATGACGGAGAATATGTGGAATACAAGGTCAAGGATTCCAGATTGATGAACACCATTGACAACATGGAACTGCTGGGCCTGGTGTTTGACGAGGAAGGCATTGTGGTGGAAGCTGTGCCTGTGCAAAAGACAGGATTTACCCACAAGGCTCCCTATTACTACATCATGTCCGTAGAAGCAGATAAGCTGGTGCTCAATTCCGCGCAAAACGGCACCGGTATGTCTGTGGAACTGCCCATTGCTGCTGATACACCGGTTTACGATGTATCTTTGATGGTGGAAAGGCCCGGCCAAAAGGGCACACTGGAGGCTGGCGACCGGGTCATTGATGTCCACACACCTGACGGCAAACTTAAGGAAATTTTCCTGGTACATAAAAACGGCGTGTACTCCGCGGATATGTCCTTCTGCGTGCACTGCCAGAAGATGGTCTCTTGGCAGGACTGGACTGCTATGGATGCCCTTCCTAAGAACGTGGGCCACTGGAAGCTTACCGGTCAGATCAACCTGAAGGTGCAGCAGCAGATTGCCGCTGACCAGGACGTGGTTCTGGACTTGAATGGCTACGACATCTTTGGGCCGGAAAACTACCGTACCTATACACTGTTTAACCGCGGAAGCAGTCTTGCTCTTATGGACAACAGCGAAGAGGGAAGCGGCAGAATTATTACCAGCGGTAAGTACAACGGCGCCGGTATGGCCATTTGGGGACGTTATGGCACCTTCAAAATGTACGGCGGTACCATTGATTGCTCCAATGCTAAGTCTACTGCCAACGGCATGGCTGTTGCAATGGACAACAATACCCTCTTTGAAATGTACGGCGGTACCATTATCGGCGGTACACAATATACCGACTATAATGCAAATGGAAAGTTGGTTCTCGCTTCCGGAGCCTCTGTATATGTAGCCCAGAATTCTGTCTTTAATATGTATGGCGGTACCATTAAGAATGGTTACACCACAGAGTTTATTGATAAAGGTGTTGTCAAGGGCGGCAATGCAGGCAATGTCTACATCGGCCTGAACAGCGTTATGAATATGACCGGCGGTGAAATTCTGGACGGCAAGGCAGACGTAGCAGGTGGCAACGTAGTGCTGAGCGGTGTTGGCTCTGTCCTCAATATGTCCGGCGGTACGATTTCCGGCGGTCGGACGACCCAGATTGGCAGAAATTCCGGAAATATTCATATCGGTACCGGCGCTGTGATGAATTACACCGGCGGCACAATTAAGAACGGAACAGCTACCGGAAACGGCGGCAATATCACCGTCTACGGCACATTGAATATGTCTGCAGGTACAGTTTCCGGCGGTAAGATTATCACCGGAGCCACCATGGCAAGTGCCAAGGAAGTGCTGCGTTCTTCTGCGAATGTCTATGTACGTAACGGCGTGCTGAACATGACCGGCGGAGAAATTGCAGGTTATATCTCCGCTTCCAGCACTGCAGGCCTCAATTCCAAGGGTCAGCCTTACGTTACCAAGGTTTATATGGAAGGCGCTCCGAAAATCAGCGGAGGCAAGATGAACCTTTCCCTGGGCAGCGGCGTTGCCATTGATCTGGGAACCCTTACCCAGGGTGCGGACATTCGCATGACCACCGGTGGTTTTGTAACCTCCAAGACTACAAAGGCGAACGCCAAGTACATTCGCTATGATAATGAAAAGTTGGTGCCCACACAGTTTGTGGACAGCAAGGTTCTGCTGGGTGAGTTCCGCTGCATCTGCGGCAATGACAAGCATATCGGCAAGTGTAATGGCGAAAAGCTGGTTTACTCTCCCTTTGTGGACAGTCAGCTTCCTGCTACCTCCGGCAACTATTATCTGGTGGCGGACATTAAAGACGCCATTCAGGCAATTCCTGCAGCGGATGCAGTGATTAACCTGGACCTGAACGGTTATACCATTTACATTGGCGCTAACCCCGGTGCCATTGGCGCGGGCAAGAGCTATAACTATTACAGAGCGTTCCTTATGAACAATGCAGGAGCAACTGTAAACTTGAGCGACTCCGTGGGCGGCGGCAGAATTGTCTCCGGTAAGCGTACGGATTCCGGCTCTCTTATCAACTGCTCCACAGATTGTACCATTAATATCTACGGCGGTATTCTGGACGGTTCTAACCATTCCGAGACCTGTACCGGTGTTAAGAATCCCGCCATGTCCGGCGCTACGATTTTCATGGGCCAGGGCAAGTTGAATATGTATGGCGGTACTGTCATCGGTACGAAGGGCATTACCCTGTATAACATGAAGGACAATACCAAGCGCACAGATGTAGAGCTGATTGTGCGCGGTGGCGCGATTTACTGCGCCAAGGTAGTTCCCTTTACCATGGCTGGCGGCACAATCACCGGCGGTACGGCCCTGGGCACTGCCAGCAGCGGTGGCGGTAACGTATACGCTTTGGGTGAATTTACCATGCTGCAGGGCAACAACAGTGAAGCCCCTGTTATCGAAAAGGGTGAATCCAGCAGCGGCGGCAACGTCTATACTTCCGGTAACGTGGTAAATATCAGCGGCGGTGTTATCGCCGACGGTGTAGCCACTGATTATGCAGGCGGCCTGTATGTGAATGCTGGAGCAAAGCTGACCATAACCGGCGGCGAATTCTACGGCGGCACGGCCGGCATCAGCGGCAACAACATCTTCGTAGGCGGCAACGCCAACGGTTCTGTCAGCATCACCGGCGGCAAGATTTACGGCGGTCTGCATACCACAGGCAACACTGTCTCCGTCGGCGGCAGCGCAAAGGTACTCGATGTGAACAAGCAGGGCACGAAGGTCAGCAGTATCACTCTGGGTACCGGCAGATATATCACCCTGCTTCCCTTGAATACAGATGCGGATATCAAGTTTGACGGTACCGGAAAGGTCGCTGTATTTGGTGATGGCGCATATAGCACCTATAACAATCAACTGGGCGTTGGTGCGCTGACACTGCAGAGCAATCCCAATAGTGAGGTTTTGGCAGATAGCACCAATGTTTCTATCGGCATTTTGATGGAGGCGTGCCTCTGCGGCCAGACGCCCTGTATTGGTGAATGCGACGGCATTGTGCGGACCTGGATGCCCACCAGCAGTCTACCCACCACAGCGGGTAACTACTACCTGACCGGTGATGTTACCGGTTGGTCCATGGTTACTTTGGCTGACGGCCAGACCATCAACCTGAACCTCAACGGCTACACCATCAAACGCAACGGTGATAACCGAATCTATAAGGTTACCGACGGCACACTGAACATTGTCGACCATGTCGGTAGTGGTGGTGTGGTTTGCGGCAGCTGCCCCAACGGTGGTATTCTGTATGCCGCCGGCGCAAATGCAGCTATCAATATTTACGGCGGTAGCTTTGACGGCAGCGCATACGATAATACTACTGATAACGGCAACGGCGGTGTTGCTTATATAGCCAGTGGCGCTACGCTGAACATTTATGGCGGCACCTTTGCAGGTGGCAACGTCAAGTACGGCGGAACAATCTATGTGAACAACGGCGGCAATCTGTTGGTTGACGGCGGTGAAATTTCCGGCGGTACGGCTGTTCTGGGTGGCAATAGCATCTTTGTTGGCGGCAACGCCAACGGTTCTGTCAGCATCACCGGCGGCACAGTCTACGGCGGTATTCATACCACCGGAAAGACCGTCTCCGTCGGCGGCAGCGCAAAGATTCTGGATGAGAACAAGCAGGGGACAAAGGTTACTGGTATCACTTTGGGCGCAGGCCAGTATGTAACAGTGCTTCCCATGACAGCAGACGCTGATATTAAGTTTGACGGTAATGGCTCTGTCGCTGTATTTGGCAGTGGCGCATACAGCACCTATACCGACCAAATCAGCATTGGCGGCCTGACTCTGCAGGAAAACCCCAACAACCAGATTGTAGCAGATGCTTCCGGTATCTCCATTGGCACGTCCTTAGCGGCGTGCCTTTGCGGCCAGATGACCTGCATTGGAGAATGTAACGGCACTTTGCTGACCTGGATGCCCACCAGCAGTCTGCCCACCACAGCGGGTAACTACTATCTGACCGGTGATGTTACCGGTTGGTCCATGGTTACGTTAAGCGATGGCGGCACCATCAATCTGAATCTGAATGGCCATACCATTCAGCGCAACGGTGATAACCGGATCTACAAGGTTACCGACGGCACACTGAACATTGTCGACCATGTCGGTAGTGGCGGTGTGATTTGCGGCAGCTGCCCCAACGGCGGTATTCTGTATGCTGCCGGCGCAAATGCAGCCATCAATCTCTATGGCGGCACATTCAATGGCAGCGCGTTCAATAATACTACCGATACTGGCAATGCTGCGGTTGTTTATTTGGGTAGTAATGCTACGCTGAACATCTATGGCGGTACCCTCATGGGTGGCACCACCAAGTATGGCGGCGCTATTTACGCCAACGGCGGCGCGAAGGTTACCATGACCGGCGGTGAGATCTACGGTGGTACGGCTACCACCGGCGGCAACAACATCTTTGTTGGCGGCAACGCCAACGGTTCTGTCAGCATCACCGGCGGCACAGTATACGGCGGTATTCATACCACCGGAAAGACCGTCTCCGTCGGCGGCAGCGCAAAGATCTTGGATGAGAACAAGCAGGGGACAAAGGTTACTGGTATCACTTTGGGCGCAGGCCAGTATGTAACACTGCTTCCCATGACAGCAGATGCTGACATTAAGTTTGACGGAAGTGGAGCAGTTGCCGTGTTTGGCGATGGCGCATACAGCACCTATACCGACCAGATTAGTGTTGGCGCACTGACTCTGCAAGATAATGCAACCAGTGAAATTGTCGCAGATGCCTCTGGCGTTTCCATTGTCGCTTCCGTGCAGGCATGCCTTTGCGGCCAGATGACCTGCATTGGTGAATGCAATGGCGCTATGCTGACCTGGATGCCCACCAGCAGTCTGCCCACCACAGCGGGTAACTACTACCTGACCGGTGATGTTACCGGTTGGTCCATGGTTACGTTAAGCGATGGCGGCACCATCAATCTGAATCTGAATGGCCATACCATTCAGCGCAACGGTGATAACCGAATCTACAAGGTTACCGACGGCACACTGAATATCGTCGACCATGTCGGTGGCGGTGGCGTTATTGGTGGCAACTGTCCCGGCGGTGGCATTTTGCATGCCTCCGGCGCAAATGCAGTGATTAATATTTACGGAGGCATTCTGAATGGCAGCGCCTATGGCAGTGGCGCCTCTCTTTCCAGCGGCGGTGTTGCATCCATTGCAACAGATGCTACCTTGAATATCTACGGCGGCACTCTCATCGGCGGCGAAGCCACCCATGGTGGTGCAATCTATGTAAATAACGGTGGTAATCTGCTGGTAAACGGCGGTGAAATCTACGGCGGTACGGCTACCACCAACGGAGATAACATCTACTGCGGCTCTACTGCCAGCACAGCAACCACCAATACCGCGAAGATGACCTTCACCGGCGGCACGGTCTACGGGGGTGTGGCAACGGCCATTAACGAGGCAGTTACACTGGGGGACAGCGCCAAGATTTTGGACACTCTGAAGGATGGCGGTTCTGCCGGCTACGGTTTGAAATTGCTGAATACCAAACAGATGACCGTCAAGGCTCTCAACGCCGATGCCGACGTGCGCATCAGCCCCACCCGCAGCTATGTGGCAACCTTTGCTACCGGCGCAGCTGACACCGTAAGCGGTCAAATCAAGCTGGACGCAGCGGCTGCGGCAGCTCACAGCAATTACGCCCTGGCAAAGGACGAAACAGGGCTCTATGTTCAGGTTACAGCCTGCATTTGCGGCAAGAGCGATAACCATGCTCCCGGCTGTACAGAGCTTGCCTGGAAGCCCTGGATTTCTACTAACAGCCTGCCCACCCAGTCTGGCAACTATTACCTGACAGGCAGTGTTTCCGGTTGGTCCATGATGACCTTGGACCAAGGCCAGAGCGTGAATTTGGACTTGAACGGTTATACCATCAATAAAAATGGCAACAACCGCTTCTGTAAGATTACCAACGGCACTCTGAATATTACAGATCTGGCCGGTGGCGGTAGAATTGTGGGTGGCAACTGCCCCAATGGTGGCATTCTGTATGCCTCCGGCGCAAATGCAGCCATCAGCATTTACGGCGGCATCTTTGACGGCAGTGCTTATGATAGCACCGGTCTGGAGGGCAGCAGTGCAGCTTCCGATGGTGGTGTTGCCTATATCGGCGGAAGCGCTTCCTTGACTATTCACGGCGGTACGTTTATCGGTGGCGATGCCAGATATGGCGGTACCATTTATGTCAACGGTTCCGCCAATCAGACCACCTCCTTCACTATGACCGGAGGTATGGTGTACGGCGGTACGGCCACTACCGGCGGCGATAACATTTTTGTGGGCAGCAGGGCTACCACACAGGTGTCCATCACCGGTGGCAGCATCTACGGCGGCCAGAACATTTCTGCCATCACTACCACCGGCGCGCCTGTGGAAATTGGCGGCAGCGCCAAGGTGCTGGATTATGTCGGCCCCGCGGATTCCACAGCGGCCTACGGCATTAAGTTGGCCAATGCTACCCACTGGAGCAAGATTACTGTACTCGCGCTGAATGATGATGCAGATATTCGCATGGACCGGGAGTATGCCGAGAATCCTGCAAACAGCGTGGGCGCATGGAAGGATACCGACGCCAGCGCAAGTTTTGCGGGTCAACTTTCCATCGGCCAGAAAACCATTGATGCGGCTGGAGAGGAATTGTTTATCACCCGGGATTTGACAGTTGCCAAATGTAGTGTTTCTATGTACTACGATGACTTTTTGGACTTGACTGCTGCGCCTTATTATGTTGGAAATAGCAGCACTGTGAACATCACAAACCAGGCAGTAACCTCCAAGCAGGTGGCAAACGGGGAACTGGACGAGGCTGTTGTTACCTATGACGCCTCCACTAAGACACTGTATGCTGCAGGCGTTGGCACTGCTAAGCTGAATATCGATGGCACAGAGTTTTCCGTAACGGTTACTGCTGCTCCCATTCGGATGTTCCTGATTGGCGGACACAGTGTCAGCGCAGGCGTTGGCGGTAACCCGGAATGGTCTGTGGTGTCCCGGCCCGGCCAGGTTTACAGTACCTATGAATCGTATATCAACACGAAGGTAAATGCGAACTGGGGCTGGGAGTATAACTGGTCCTTCTCCGAAACAGAGGCCAGCGGGCTGACCGGCATGGGCATTGGCCACAATGCTGCACGCCGTCCTGAAACCATTGATGCACTTTGTGAGGGTGGCACCGGTACTTATGGTTCCGGCACTGCCTTGGCCCATTTCTGGAATCAGCTCACCGGCGAAAAGGTATGGATTCTCAACGCCGGACACGGCGGCATGGCGCTGACCGAATGGAAAGAAGGCGCTGTGGACTTCGTTCATGCCTCCAAGCTGTTCAAAAACGCTCAGGCAGTTATGAAAAATGAGATTGCTGCCGGCCATTTTGAACTGAAGTCCATGGAATTCTTCTACTTCAGTTGTGCTAACGGCGACCAGACCTGGTATACATCGGACTACAAGACCGATTTCGAAAGCATGTGGAACGGCTTTAAGCGCGAGTTCACCACCGATATGAATGGCGATGGCACTCCCGAAACCATGTCCAATATCGGTCTGGTTCCCCACTGGCGTCCCGGCGGCAGTGCCTATGTAAATCAGAAGTTTGACACCGGCCATTCTTACAACTACTTCATGGCTGCCAGCGCAGCGTATCCCGATGTTTACATCGCTTCCTCGCTGTGCCGTGGGTTTGACCAGAACCATGTTTCTGCGACAGAGCTTCCCAAGTTCTATATTGACGCAGCCATGAACTATGAGACTGCCGGTGGCGTAGACCCCAAGACGCTTATCCCGGATACCTTTAAGATTGATGCGGAAAGCGTGTTCCCCGACCAGATTCACGTCGGTCAGATTACCCAGAACCTGCAGGGCTACTACATGGCCCAGAACCTGTATCAGTATCTGTTTAATGATAATCAGACGGTAAATCTTACCGTCTACGGACCGAATGGTGTTGAAACATTGGCAAACAACCAGAACATTACGGTTTATACCAATGAAACCTATTCCATGTCCATCATGCTGGGCGCGGCTACCAATGCAAATTACACCGTAGAAGCAACCGGCGCTGTTACCGTTAACGGCACACAGATTACAGCGGGCAATGCTACGGGCTCCGGCACTGTGGTGATTAAGGACGGAAGTACCGTGGTTCACACAATCGATGTTACGGTAGCGGAAGATGCCAGCCGGCATATCCACTGTGTTTGCGGTGGCGCAACCATAGAAAACCATACCTGCGACAGCAATGTGGTTTGGAAAGCCTGGACCAGCACCACCACCCTGCCCACGGAATCCGGCTACTATTACCTGACAGCCGATGTGAATATGAACAGCTATGCAAACATTCTCAACGGCAATAAGGTTACCCTTTGCCTGAATGGACGCACCATTACCAAAAAGAGTGCCGGCATCCTGTGGGAGCTGAAGAACGCTTCCCAGCTGACGGTTTGCGACTGCCAGGGCGGCGGCAAAATGGTTGGCAATGTTACCAATAATTACGGCGTGATTAAGCTTTTGGAAAATGCCAAGTTGAACTGGTTTGGCGGCAGCCTGGAGCGGGATGCGGCGAACCTGGACAGCACAACGGCAAGCGGTGGTCTGGTGTATGCCTCTGCAGGAGCCCAAATCAATATGTACGGCGGTGCCATGTCCGGCGGTGAGGCTACCAACGGCGGCAATATCTTCCTGGCCAAGGAGAAAACCGGATACTCCGGAGCGGTGCTGAATCTGTACGGCGGCACGATTTCCGGCGGCACGGCAACCACCCAAGGCGGCAACGTGTATGTAGAAGGCACGGGCGCGGAAATTAATATGTATGGCGGTACCATTTCCGGCGGTACGGCAGTGGATGGCGGCAATGTGATGTTGCCAGCCGGTGCAGAGCTGAATATGTCAGGTGGCACGATTTCCGGCGGCCAGGCGATTGACACAATCAATAATGTCAATCTTGGTTATGGCGGCAACATTTACGTCAAGGGCGTGGCCGTGATTACCGGCAATGCCCGGATTGAAAACGGCTATGCAACAGATAATGGCGGCAATGCCCATATTGCCAGCGCAGGCAACTTCACCATGAACGGCGCAGGCGTTGTGATTACCGGCGGTACCAAGGGCAACAATGTTTCCAACAACCTCAATGCTTTGACAGGCACTGACAGAACCATAACCCTGACACAAGGCACCTTGGGAACCGATGTATATCCCAAAAGCTAAATAAACCCAATACAAAAGGAGAGAGCCATTTGGTTCTCTCCTTTTTGTTGTTTTTTTCGCGGGGCATAATTGTTTCCAAACGGTGAATCTTTTCTGCCTTGCCTGCTTTGACTTGACGGTTTTGTAAATGAGTGGTAATATATTGAGTAGTTATTTTACACAGACAGAAGGGAAGTTCCGTCATGGAAATGAAAGAGCCTTGGTGGCGAAAATTTTTAATGCTTACCAGCAATCTGGTTATGATAAACTTTGTGTTTCTTGTTTTTTGCCTGCCGATTGTAACCATTGGGCAGGCATGGTGCGGTCTGTATCGCGCTGTGCACTTCGGCGTTCGGGGTGAGGGCTGGTTCAAGAATTTTTGGATTGGCTTCAAAACCCACTTTATCCGCGGTACCATTGCGTGGGTGCTGTGCGCCGCCGCTTGTGTGTATCTTGCATGGAATGAGCTGGCCTATATCGAGATGGGATATATGCCCGAAACGGTTATCCACGGTATTTTCCTGCTGGCGATTCTGATGTTTACCGCCGGGATTATACCGCTGAATGTATATCTGCCTGCAACGGTTTCGGAGTGGCTGATTAACAGCATCAATATCATTTCAATTGCTCCCATACAGCTGATTGCTGTTGCTGTGATGATGTGGATTCCCTTCGTGCTGGCATTTTCTATGCTGTATTTTAGTATTCTTGACCCCATTTTTCTGCTTGGAATCTTTGTTCTGGGGTATTTTTCCCTCTGTGCCTTGCTGGCGACCTTATTGCTTCGCAAGCCTATTGTTAAGGTAAAAGAGAAGATGGACGCCTTGATTGCAGAGGTTGAGGGCTGACCATGGACGGAATCAAACGTTTTTTCAAAACCCAGAGGGAACTGCTGAAGCCCATGACACCCGGCGAGCGCTTTGACCATATATGGACCTATTTCAAATTTCATATTCTGGTGATAGTATTTGCTGTGGCGATTGCTGTTACTTGGATTGTCAGCGTGGTAACCCCTGACCCGGAGGTGCTTCTTGCCGGCGTTATGGCCAATGTGGACGTAACCCTGGAGGGACAGGCGTATATGACCGATGCTTATTATGAGCGCATCGGCGGCGGTAAAAATCAGAAGGTTATGCTCAACGGCATTTACTTTGGTGATGTTTACGGCTCTTTCAATCAGTATGATTACAATTACAATACTGCCACCACAATCCTTTCCTCCATTGCCATTCAGGAGCTGGATTACCTGCTGATGAATGATGATGCGCTGCGGTTTTATATGTCTCAGGAAATTCTTTTGGATTTGCGGGAATGCTTTACAGAGGAAGAACTGGAATCGCTGAAGGATAAGCTGGTGTATCTGGAGATGAACGACGGAACCCGAGTCCCCATGGCCATACACATCGAGGATATTCCTTTTGCAAAGATGTGCTTGGGCGGACAGGAGACCATATTCTTTTCCTTGATTGTCAATACACCCCGGTTGGACACCTGCCGGGATTTCTGGGACTATCTCAACGCTTGGGAGGGCGACGCGGAATAAACTGGGAGTGTAGGGTACCATGGAAGAAAATAAGGATATTTTTGACCGGCTTTTTTCCCATATGCCTTTTACAAAGCAGCACAGACAGTCTCTTCTGTATGTGCTGTTCGGTAGCCTGACGACGGTTGTCAACCTTGCGGTGTTCTGGTTTTTTACCCACGTGGTGGTGCTGGATGCGCTGATTGCCAACTGCATTTCATGGTTTTTTGCTGTGATGTTTTCCTTCCTTACTAGCCGAAAGTGGGTATTTCGGTGGGGGAGTTTTGACGGCTTTCTGCACCAAATGATAACCTTTTATTTGGGCCGGCTGGTAACGCTGGGGATAGAAGAAGGGCTGCTTTTGGTGTTTGTGAGCATTCTGGGCAAGGACGCCATAGTCATTAAGCTACTCTCCATGCTGGTGGTGCTGGTGCTGAACTATTTTATCAGCCGGTATGTTGTTTTTAAGCAAAAGGAGAAATAAATCTGAAGATTTTCTCAATCCCTCGTCAGCTGCTGCCGATGAGGGATTTTTTTGCGTGGCAATATGGGTTTTTATGGGAAATCTATTGACAAAACCGGAGATAGATGTATAATTGTATACAATAAAACAAATTGGAAAGGGGAATACCTATGCTTGAAATTTCCAATAAGACCAATCTATTGGAGCAAAAATCCTATAAGTACTCCCTGCAGGATGTTGCCGAGCCCAACCTGCAGCGGGATATCTACTCTTATGGATCTGTACCCAAGGTTGCCTTTAACCACCGCCGCGTGCCTATGAATATGCCGGAGGAAATCTGGATTACCGACACCACCCTGCGGGACGGCCAGCAATCTGTTGAGCCCTACAGCGTGGAGCAGATTGTCAATATCTATAAGCTCCTTTCCAAGTTGGGCGGCCCTTACGGCATCATTCGACAGACGGAGTTTTTTATTTACAGCAAAAAAGACAGGGAAGCCCTGGAAAAGTGTATGTCCCTGGACCTGAAATTCCCGGAAATCACCAGCTGGATTCGCGCCAGCAAGGAGGATTTTAAGCTTGTGCGGGATTTGGGCATTAAGGAAACCGGTATTTTGGTCAGCTGCAGCGACTACCATATTTTCAAGAAGATGCGCATGACCAGAAAGCAGGCCCTGGAGCATTATCTTGCCACCGTAAAGGACGCTTTTAACGCCGGCGTCGTTCCCAGATGCCATTTGGAGGACATTACCCGCGCAGATTTCTATGGCTTCGTGGTGCCCTTTGTCAACGAACTGCAGAATTTATCCAAGGAAGCAGGTATTCCTGTGAAAATCCGGGCCTGTGATACCATGGGCTATGGCGTGCCCTATACCGAGTCTGCCATGCCCAGAAGCGTTGCCGGTATCATTTACGGCTTGCAGCACTATTCTGATGTACCCAGTGAATGTCTGGAATGGCACGGCCACAATGATTTCTACAAGGCAGTGGCACACGCCTCTACCGCATGGCTCTACGGCGCTTGCGCGGTGAACTGTTCTCTGCTGGGCATCGGCGAACGTACCGGCAATATTCCCCTGGAGGCCATGGTCTTTGAGTATGCCTCCCTGCGGGGCTCTATGGACGGCATGGACCCCACAGTGATTACAGAAATTGCAGATTATTTCCAGAAGGACATTGGCTACGACATTCCGCCTATGACGCCCTTTGCCGGCCGTAGCTTCAATTCCACCCGCGCCGGTATCCACGCCGACGGGCTGCTGAAGGATGCGGAGATTTACACTATTTTCGATACCAATAAGCTTCTGAACCGCCCTGCCACTGTGGAAATCAGCAAAACCTCCGGCGCAGCGGGCATTGCTTATTGGATTAACCAAAACTACCGCCTGTCCGGGGATAAAGAAATTCAAAAGAATGATCAGCTGGTAGCAGCCTTGAAGGCATGGGTGGACGAAGCTTATGAGGGCGGACGTCAAACCATGATTTCCCACAAGGAGCTGGAGGATAAAATCAATCAGCTGGCACCGGGCCGCTTCTGTAAGGAGGTTTGACATGGCAGATTTTAAGACGGTATCTCTGGCAGACCAGGTTTTTGAAAAGCTGGAGCAGGATATTATTGTTGGCACCTATCCCAGAGGGGAAATTCTCACCGAAATGAAGCTGGTGGAACAGCTGGGTGTCAGCCGTACACCCATTCGGGAGGCTCTGCGGCGTCTGGAGCAGGAGCGACTGATTGAGGAGTCGGGGAAAGGCTCTGTGGTTCTGGGTATTACCATTGACGATTTGGTGGATATTATGAACATCCGAGCCCGTATTGAGGGGCTGGCAGCCTTCTTTGCCGCCAAGAACCTAACAGAGGAGGGGGCGGAGCAGCTGCGAAAAATCAGCGAGCTGCAGGACTTCTATTATGCCAAGAAGGACACCGACAGCCTACGGCAGATGGACGATAAATTCCATGATGCCATTTACGTTTTCAGTGGCAGAACCATCATTCGCGACACATTGCAGCCCCTGCACAGAAAGACACAGCGTTACCGCCGGATTTCCATTGAAAATCCCAACCGGCTTGCCCGGTCAGTGGAAGAGCACAGGGCCATTTGCGAGGCCATTGCCGCCGGCAATGGGGAATTGGCAGAAACGCTGATGACACAGCATATTGAGAATGCACAGGCGAGTATGATTGCGAGGTTTGATTATCATGGGTAAAACAATTGCGCAGAAAATCATTGCAAGCCACCTGGTGTCCGGAGATATGACACCAGGCAGTGAGGTGGCGCTGCATATCGACCAAACTCTTACCCAGGATGCCACGGGAACCATGGCATATCTGGAGCTGGAGGCCATGGGCATTGACCGGGTGAAAACGGAATTCAGTATTGCCTACGTTGACCACAATACGCTGCAATGCGGCTTTGAAAATGCCGACGACCACCGCTACCTGCAGACCGTGGCGGCAAAATACGGCGTTGCCTTCTCCCGTCCCGGCAACGGCATCTGCCATCAGGTGCATCTGGAGCGGTTCGGCCAGCCGGGAAAGACATTAATCGGCTCTGACAGCCATACCCCCACCGCCGGCGGTATGGGTATGCTGGCCTTCGGCGCAGGGGGAATGGACGTGGCTGTTGCCATGGGCGGCGGCGCGTATCATATCACCATGCCCAAAATGTTCAAGGTAAATTTAACGGGGAAACTGCGTCCCTACGTAACCGCCAAGGACATCAGCCTGGAGCTTCTGCGGATTCTCTCTGTCAAGGGCGGCGTGGGCGCAATTGTGGAATGGGGCGGCCCCGGAATCCGGAATCTCTCTGTTCCCGAGCGGGCAACCATTACCAATATGGGTACGGAATTGGGTGCAACCACCTCTATATTCCCGTCGGACGAGGTAACAAAAGCATTTTTGAAGGCGCAGGGCAGAGAAGAAGCTTATGTGCCGGTGTTTGCCGATAACGATGCGGTCTATGACCGGGTAATTGACATTGATTTGGATACATTGCAGCCTTTGATTGCCTGCCCCCACAGCCCAGATAACGTGGTGCAGGTCAGTTCCCTGGCAAATGTAAAGGTAGACCAGGTATGCATCGGTTCGTGCACCAATTCCTCCTTGCTGGATATGCTGAAGGTTGCCGAAATGCTGAAGGGGAAAACCATTGCGCCCGGGGTCAGCCTGTCGGTTTCTCCCGGTTCCAAGCAGGTGCTTACCATGCTGGCAAAGCTTGGCGCCCTTTCGGACATTCTCGCCAGCGGTGCCAGAGTGCTGGAGTGCGCTTGCGGCCCCTGTATCGGCATGGGGTTCTCTCCCAATTCCGCAGGTGTCAGCCTGCGAACCTTTAACCGAAACTTCACCGGCAGAAGCGGAACAAAGGACGCACAGGTTTACCTGGTTTCGCCGGAAACGGCGGTGGCATCGGCCCTTACCGGGTACATAACCGATCCTACCACACTGCCGCCCATCGACCCCGTTACATTGCCGGACAGCTTCCACATTGACGACAGCGCCATATTGCCTCCTGCGGAGGACGGCAACAGTGTGGAAGTGCTTCGCGGACCCAATATCAAGCCCTTCCCGGTGAGCAAGCCCCTGCCCGACACCCTGACGGTGCAAACGGTATTGAAAGTGGGGGATAATATCACCACCGACCATATCATGCCGGCCGGCGCAAAGATTTTGCCCTACCGTTCCAACATTCCTCATCTGTCCAAATTCTGCTTTGAGGTGTGCGACCCGGATTTCGCCCAGCGGGCAAAGGAAGCCGGGGACGGCATCGTCATCGGCGGCAATAACTACGGTCAGGGTTCTTCCCGGGAACACGCCGCATTGGTTCCCATGTATCTGGGGGTTCGCTGCGTTCTGGCAAAGAGCTTTGCCAGAATCCACGTGGCCAATCTGATTAATGCAGGCATTTTGCCCCTTACCTTTGCCGACCCCGGGGACTATGAGCTTCTTGAACTGGGACACAGACTGCGCCTTACCCAGATTCACCAGGGACTTGCCCAGGGGAAAATTGCGGTTTTGGACGAGGATACCGGAAAGACTTTGTTTGTCAACTGTGAATTTACCCAGCGGCAACAGCAAATGCTTCTTGCAGGCGGTCTGCTGAACTACACCAAGGAGGGTGGACAATGAGTACGATTGATTTCGCCTGTCAGGCGTTTCGGAAACTCTTGGAGGAACAAACCCAGAGAATTGCCAATATGAATGGAGAAAAGTCCGACTTTTCCAATAAGAAAACCGTAACCGTTGGTTTAATTGACGGCGACGGCATCGGTCCTGTCATCATGGCCCAGGCCAAGCGGGTTTTGGAAAAACTGCTGGCAGAGGAAATCGCTGCAGGCAGTGTGGTGTTAAAGCCCATTTCGGGACTGACCATCGAAAACCGCATTGCTCTGAACCAGCCGGTTCCCAAGGAGGTACTGGAGCAAATCAAGACCTGCGATGTATTGCTGAAAGGTCCTACCACCACCCCCATGGGCGGCAAAATGGAAAGCGCCAACGTTACACTGCGTCGGGAGCTGGACCTGTATGCCAATGTCCGTCCTGTGGCGATCCCTGAGGAGGGGATAGACTGGATTTTCTTCCGGGAGAACACCGAGGGTGAGTATGTCCTGGGCAGCCGCGGTGTGGAACTGGATGGTATGGCGGTGGACTTTAAGGTTACCACGGATTTGGGCACACGGCGGATTGCCCGCGCTGCCTTTGACTATGCCAGAAACAACGGAAAAAGCAGAGTGTCTATTGTAACCAAGGCCAATATCATGAAAAAGACAGACGGCAAATTTACTGCCATCTGCCATGAGATCGCCCAGGAGTATCCGGAGATTGCAGTGGACGATTGGTATATTGACATTATGACAGCCAATCTGGTAAATCCCGCCATTCGCAATCAATTTCAGGTGTTTCTGCTGCCCAACCTCTACGGCGATATCATCACCGATGAGGCCGCCCAGATTCAAGGCGGCGTGGGTACGGCAGGCAGTGCCAATATTGGCGACCGCTTCGCTATGTTTGAGGCCATTCATGGCTCCGCGCCCCGATTGATTGAAGAGGGGCTGGGAGACTACGCAAGCCCCGAAAGCATTTTGCGTGCAGAAGTTTTGCTTTTGCAGCATATCTGCCGCCCGGAGGCCGCCCAGCGGCTGGAAAAGGCAATGGAGCAGTGCGCTGTCAAGGTAACCGGCGACAGCAACGGCGCGACCTGTCAAGCCTACGCCGATGCCCTGCTGGAAGTGCTGTAAACCATTTGTGTATCGTGAATCAGAAAAACCACCAAGCCCTTGGGCCTGGTGGTTTTGATTTAGATATGTTGTAGAATAAATTCTGCCATTTGACTGTGTATCTGCTCTTTGGAAATGGTGGGCTCCATGCCCTCGTGGACCATTTGAAAGCTGTGGCCGCCGTTGATGGACAGAATCAATTCGGAAGGAACCCCTGCCTCCTGTAAGGCGGCATACAGCTCCCGGGAGCTGCGGTCGCGGATTATGTCATCGGCGGTGCCGGCAGCGAGAAAAGTTGCAGGGGTGGCGGGGCTGACATAGGAAATGGGACTTGTTTTCCGGCGGTCAGAATCTGTGCTGCCGGGGGCAAACAGCCGGTCCATCTCACAGCTGGTGTAGCCGCTCGAATCGCCGTGAGTAACCGTCAGGGGGCTCGTAGGAGCGGTTACGGTAACGGTAAAGCTGTCATCCAGCACGGAATCCTTGCGGAATGCTTGCTGAGGGGCGTAGGCAAGCATCAGCGCGAGATGTCCGCCTGCGCTGTGCCCTGAGGTGGCAATGCGGTGAGGGTCGATTTGCAAAACATCGGCATAGTGGGCAAGATAGCGCAGGGAATCAAAGCAATCGGATACGATGTGCTCCATGTAGATGCCGTTATCCTTGGCCCATGTGCGGTAATCAATGCTGGCAACGGCGAAGCCCTGCTCCCGCAGCCGTTGGATGGATACTGCAGCAGAGTTAATCATTTTTGCCCGGGATTCCTCGCACCAGCCGCCGCCGCAAATAATCAGGTACAACGGTGCTTTTGGATACAGCCGCTTAACAGGAGGCAGAAAGGTAAGGTAGATAGGCGTTTCGTTTACGACCTTGTAGGCCAGGTTGGCTTCAAATGGGCCCTTGGGAATATCCATACGATTGCTCCTTACAAAGATATCGCTATATGCCATTTGTGGCACCCGCAATAGGAATCGAACCTATATCTAAGTCTTAGGAGAAAGCACTGGTCGAATCCGTTGGGTGCAAATTGTTCCAAATAGTTCGGAATAGTACCACAAAATACAAAGTTCCCAGAACTATTATATACATG